>JANOZI010000319.1:0-11187 GCA_031429375.1 Acidobacteriota bacterium
CGTTCCGCTTCCTGACACGCGGCCTCGGCACGAAGGAAACGCGCTCGAACGACATGCTCAGCCTGGTGATGTTCCAGCCCGATTACGTCAAGCACCTGATCGAGATGGGCGAGGCGGATGCGCGGGCGCGGCTGCCGGAGATTCAGGAGTTCCTGTCGAAGCCTTGACCAGAAGCTTAGGAGAAGATCCGTTATTGGCGTTGCGCGCTGAGGAAATGCCTCACACAGAAACACAGAAACACGGAAGCATCGAAGACTATCGTCAAAATGCGTTTTGCATTTAGAAAACTGTTTTCAGTGTTTCTGTGCTTCCGTGTGATGTATTTTGTTTTCTTCCAGCCTTCTGTATCTTCTATTCGCCTCGGAGTGCCGATATCGGATCGACCCGCAGGGCTCGCAACGCCGGAACCAGGCTCGCAATGAATGCGGTCAGAATCATGATTCCGGCCGTGGCCGCAAACGACACGATGTCGAGCGGCTGCACCGAATAGAGTTGGTTCTCGACGAACCGGCCCAGCGCCACCGCCGCCGCGCCGCCCGCGACCACGCCGACGAGCGCGAGCATCACGCCCTGGCCGACCACGAGGCCCATCAACTGGCGGCGGCCCGCGCCAAGCGCGGCGCGCACGCCGATCTCGCGCGTGCGCTGGCCCACCCAATACGCGAGCAGCCCGTAGATCCCGATGATCGCCAGCGTCAACGCCGTCGCCGCAAACACGCCGGTCAGCCAGGTGAGAAAACGGCTGGCCGCAAGCTGCTGGCCAACGAGCTCGCTGAGCCTGATCACTCCGAACACCGCGACGCCCGGATCGCGGCGGCTCAACACCTCGGTAGCCGGGCGCGTCAATGCCGCCGGATCGCCGCCAGTACGAAGCAGCACGGCAAAGCCGCGTGCGCGGCCGTTGAACGGAAAGAAGATGTCGGGGTCGGCGGTCGGGTTCTGCGGAATGCCGCGCAGGTTGGCGTTCTTCAAGACACCGACGATGGTGAGCCACGGCGTGTCGTCGGCCACCGCGCCTTGCTTGATGCGGCGCCCGACCGCGCTCTGCCCCGGCCAGAAGCGTTGGGCGAGCGCGGCGGTGACCATCACGTTCTGGGATTCGACGCCGAGATCGGTCGCGCTGAACGTGCGGCCGTCGACCAGGTGCAACCCGAGTGTCTCGACATAGCCGGGCGAGACGCGATGCGCGTAGGCGCGCGGACGGTTGGTGGCATCGACCGCGCCCATGCCTTCGGCGGAATAGAAAATCGCGCCCTGGCCGCCGAGCGGCACGGAAGACGAGAGGCTCGCGCTGGTCACGCCAGGCAGGCCGCGCAAGTCGTCGAGCAGCGCAAGCGCCTGGACGCCGGCCGCATCACCTTGAGGCGCACCCGCCTCCACCCCCCCGCGCAAAGTCCGCGCGGCGGGGGCCCCGGCCTGCGCGCCCGCCACCACCGGCAGCTGGACACGCAGGCTGAGAACGCCATCCGGTTCAAATCCGGGATCGAACCGCGCGAGCGCCGCGAAGCTGCGGCCAAACAGCGCCGCGCCGACGAGCAGCGTGACCGTGACCGCGATTTGTCCCGCGACGATCACCTGCAGCGTGCGTCCGCCGCCGCCACCGCGCGACTCGACGGCGCCTTCGCGCAAATCTTGCGCCAGCGAATGACGTCCCATGGTGCGAAGCGGCGACAGGCCGATCACCACCGTGATCAGCACGCCGAGCCCGACGACGAATGCCAGCGTGCGCCAATCGACGCCGGGCGCGGCGAAGCTTGGCAGTTGTACCGGGCTCAGCGCGAGGAGCGCATCGCCGGCCCAGAGCGCGAGAATCGATCCGGCCGTTCCGCCCAGCGCGACCACCCACGCGCTTTCGGCCAGCATCAAGCGCACCAGCCGGAACTCGTCGGCGCCGATCGCCCGCCGCAGCGAGAACTCGCGCCGCCGCGATTCGGTGCGCGCCAGCAACAGGCTGGCGACGCTGGCACAGGCGATGACCAGCACGAACGCCACCGCGCCGAACAGCAGCGAGATCGCCGGCCGGATTTGGCCGAACACCTCGTTCGAGAGCAGCGACACTTCAACGCCGCGCTTCTCGTTGGTGGCGGGATACGCCTGCGCGAGCTGTTGCGCGACGTTGGAGACATCGGCCTGTGCCGCCTCGATCGTGACGCCTGGGGCGAGCCGCGCGAGCGCCGGAAAACCGCGATTGCCGCGCGCCGCACGCCCGGCCGGCGGCGCCGATGCGATAAGCGACACCCACACGTCACTGGCATCGGATCGGCCGGTGAATCGCGCCGGCGCCACACCAACAATGGTGTAGATCTGGGTGTCGAGCTGAATGGCTTTGCCGATCACATCCGCGCTTCGCCCGTAGGCGCGCTCCCACAGGCGCTCGCCAATCACGGCCGACAGAGCGGCGCCGTCGGCATCGTCTGCGGCGGTCAGCGTGCGGCCCAGCAGCGGCTCGACGCCGAGCACCGCGAAGTAATCACCGGCGACGACCTCGCCCGACAACCGATCGGGCGCGCCGCTGCCGTAGCGAATGAAGTTGTTCTGCGACCAGGCCGACATCAGATCGAAGGAGCGGCTTTTGGCTTTCCAATCGAGATAGT
Source organism: Acidobacteriota bacterium (assembly GCA_031429375.1). Taxonomy (GTDB): domain Bacteria; phylum Acidobacteriota; class Vicinamibacteria; order Vicinamibacterales; family UBA2999; genus 12-FULL-67-14b. The sequence continues at coordinate 2,595 of JANOZI010000319.1, forward strand.
CGGGCATCGAGGTGCCGCGCCGCTCGACGGTCTGCCGTTCGACGTTGCCCCACAACTCGACCAGCCGGCCGGCTTGGGGATACGGCAACGGCCGCAACGCCACCGCGTTCAACAGGCCGAACATCGTGGTGGTCGCGCCGATGCCGAGCGCCAGCGCCAGCACCGCGCCGAGCGTGGTCGTCGGACTTTTCCACAACGCGCGCCACGCAAAACGCAGATCGGACGTCATGCCGCGTGCTACAGCAAGCCGCGTGCCCGCAAAAACAGGCGCGATTCGCGGGTCGGTGTGATGAACGCGTCCCCGCCCGGAAATCGTGTGTTCGCTACCGGACGCTCCCAACCTTTCGGGATCCGGTCCCGTCCAACGCAAGGTAAGGGATCCTATATGATGCATTCCTATATATGGTGACTCGCATCCTGGACCGCACCATCGACGCCGCCAAGAAAGGCAGCGCCGACCTCCTCATCCTCGCGCTGGTCGACGAGCAGGATCTGCACGGTTATGAAATTGGCCGGCTGATCGAACTGCGGTCGGCAGGCACGCTGCATTTCACGATGGCGTCGCTCTACGCCACGCTCTACCGCCTCGAGGAGCGCAGCCTGATCAAGGGCCGCTGGGTGGAAAAGGCCGGTCAGCGCCGCCGCCGCTGCTACCGCATCACCGAAGGCGGCCGGAAAATACTGGCGGCGCAGCGCGAAGACTGGGGCCGCTTCATCGCGGCGCTGTCCGAGGTCGCCGGGGTCAAGAGCTCATGACGTCATCATTCGATCCGCGCGAAGAGGTCCGCCGCCACCTGGCGAAGTCGGGCGTCGAGGTGCCGCAAGGCATGCTCGACGAGCTGACCATGCACCTCGAAGATGTCTACGCTGCGGCGCTGGACGAGGGCGCCGGCGCCGACGCCGCGCGCAGCCGTGCGCTGGCCGCGCTCGAAGAATCCGCTTTCTCGATGTTGCGGCGCCACGGGTCGCGCAGCCCCGAGCGCCGCCAGGCGCAGCATGCCGACACCCTGGCACGCGCGTCCGGTGGAAGGAGCCTGAACGTGTTGAGCGCGATCCGCCTCGCCTTTCGTCAATTCCTGAAGCATCCAACATTTGCGCTGGTCACCGTGCTGGTGCTCGGCCTCGGCACCGGCGCCGCCACCACCGTCTTCACGGTCGTCGACTCGGTCGTGCTGCGGCCGCTCCCCTACGCCGAGCCGGACCGCCTCGTGACGTTGTGGGACACGAATACGGAGAAGGGTCTGGCGCACGATCCAATCTCGCCGGTGAACTTCATGGACGATCGGGCGCTCCCCGTGTTCAAGGACGCCGCGGCATGGTGGGTTCCCAGTGTCAATCTGGTCGATCCCGGTCAGGATCCCGTCCGCGTCAGCACGATCGAAGTGTCGGGCAATCTGTTCGACGTTCTCGGCGTCACGCCGCAACTCGGCGCCGGCTTCCCCGCCGGCGGACCGCTGTTCGTTCAGAACGAGTTGATCGTGGTGATCAGCGATCGCCTCTGGCGCAGCCGCTACAGCGCGGATCGCGCGATCATCGGCCGCCCCATTGTGCTGAATGGCACGCCTTATATCGTGGCCGGGGTGATGCCGCAAAAATTCCATTACCCCGACGATGTCGACATCTGGCAGCGGCTCCGTTGGGATATGACACAACACAGCCGCGATGCGCACTTCATGGAGGCGGTCGCGAGACTGGCGCCCGGCACGACGATCGCGCAAGCGCAAAGTGCCATCGATACACTAACCAACCGGTTGCAAACGCAGTTCCCAGTGACGAATAAGGGCTGGGGCCGGCGGCTGGTGCCGCTGCTGGACGAGCAGCTGGGCTACTACCGGCCCGCCCTGATGGTCTTGTTCGGCGCGGTGGCACTGTTGTTGGTGATCGGCTGCCTGAATGTCGCGTCGCTGCTGCTGACTCGCGCGTTGTCGCGCGAGAAGGAGATTGCGGTGCGCGTCGCGATGGGCGCGTCGCCGCGCCAGCTCGTCATCCAGCTACTGGCCGAAAGCAGCGTGTTGTCGGTTGCGGGCGCCGCGGTCGGCGCGGTTGCCGCGACGGTCACGTTGCCGCTGCTGATACAACTCGTGCCCGTCAGCATTCCCCGTCTGGAAGACGCGTCGGTCGACGGCCGCGCGCTGGCGCTGGGGCTCGCGGTGGTCATCGGCACGACGATTTTCTTCGGCCTCGTGCCGGCGCTGGTGTTACTGAGAAGCCAGCTCGCGACCGAACTGCGATCGGGTGAGCGCGGCAGCTCGCGCGGCGCCCGCCGAATCTATTCGCTGCTGGTGGTCGGCGAAGTCGCGCTGGCGTGCGCGTTGCTGGTTGCGTCGGGACTGCTCGTCCGGACCGTGGAACGGATGATGGACACGCCGACCGGCATCGATGCCAACGACGTCGTCATCAGCAGCGTGCAGCTGTCTGGCCGTGATTATACGGACTGGCGCAAGGTCGGCCGGGTGCACGGCGCGATCATCGACAACATCCGGCAACAACCGGGCGTAGTCGCGGCCGGAGGCTCCAACTTCCTGCCATTCGAGGTCGGCTGGCGCGGACCGTTTGGCATCGAGGGCGAGCCGGCGTCGGGGCGGCCTGAAGACGCGCCGCAAGTCCAGTATCACAGCGTCAGCGACGGCTACTTCGAATCGCTGGGCGCGGGCCTGGCGGCGGGGCGCGCGTTTGCGGCCGGCGACGAAATGGATTCGACTGGCGTAGTCATCGTCAACGAGACCTTTGCGTCGCGCTACTTTCCAGATGGGCGCGCGGTCGGCCGTGTCGTCGTCAGCTCTACCGGCGGCATCGGTCCGCTCGGCCTGAACCTGGTTCGAATCCGGCCGCGGCCGACGGGCACGCCGCCACCCACGCAACCCGTGCACCTTCCGCCGAGCCGATACGAGGTCGTAGGCGTCGTGACGGATGTGCGCAATGCGCCGTTCGGGCAACCGGTGGAACCGGCGCTGTATTTTCCGACGCGGCAGTTCACATTCCGCGAGCAATACGTTGCGGTGCGAGGCGCCGATCGCGCTTCGGCGACGGCCGCCATCCGTAATGCGTTGCAACAGGAGGCCCCGAACGTGCCGATGGGCGTCGCGCGAACCTGGGGTGAGCGGTTCGCCGAGCGAACCGCGGAACCGCGACTGCTGATGACCATACTGCTCTTCTTCGGCGCCCTGGCTGCTGTGCTGGCCGCGCTTGGTGTGTACGGATTGTTCTCCTGGTCGGTCGCGCTCAGAACGCGCGAGCTTGCGATCCGTCTGACACTCGGCGCCAAGCCGGCGAGTGTGGGAGCGCTGGTCATTCGCCAGAGCGCGGTGCTCGTCGTCTCTGGTCTCGCGATCGGCATGGTGATCATCAAGCTCGCCGAAAGCGTGCTCGCCCGCGTGCTGTTCGGCGTGACCGCGAGCGACGCCACCGCACTCGTGACGGCCGGATTGTTCCTGCTGCTGGCCGCGCTCATCGCATGCGTGCCGCCGGCGCTGCGCGCGATGCGGGTGGATCCGGTTGAGGGCTTGCGCGCGGAGTAGCAGCAGGTCGCGGAACTAAAGTTCCGCGCTACGTGATCTGTGGGCAGGTAGCGCCGACCCTAGTTCCGCGCTACGTGATCTACGTGGGTAGGTGGTCGCGGAACTCAAGTTTCGCGCGACAACGATCGGCGTAGTCCTGTAGCGCGGAACTTTAGTTCCGCGATTTTGGCGAGCCATAATCGCAGGATGGCAAACGCCGTCGACGTCAACGGCCTGAAGCTTTTTTATCGCGACACTGGCGAGGGCGAACCGCTTCTTCTCCTGCACGGCTTCACCGGATGCGGCGACGACTGGCAGCACGTCTTCGCAACACCGATCGAGGGCTACCGCGTTATCGCACCGGATCTCCGCGGGCACGGGCGCTCTACCAACCCGAGCGGCACATTCCTATTCAGGGACGTCGCGCGCGACATCTTTGCGCTGCTCGATGCGATTGGCATCGATCGCGTGACGGCGATCGGCATGAGTGCCGGCGCGAACACGCTGCTGCACATGGCCACGCAGCAGCCGTCTCGCATCGAGGCGATGATTCACATCAGCGGCACGCCGCGTTTTCCCGACCAGGCGCGCGCCATCATGAAGACGATGACGGAGGAAGCGCGGTCGCCGGCTGAATGGGCGGAGATGCGCGGCCGGCACCACCTCGGCGAAGATCAGATTCGCGCGCTGTGGCGGCACATCAGAGAATTCGCTGGCGACCGCGACGACATGAACTTCACTGCCGCCACGCTCTCGGCCATCACAGCGCGGACATTGATCGTGCACGGCGACCGCGATCCGCTTTATCCGGTTGAGCTCGCTGTCGAGTTGTACAGGGCCATCCCGAATTCAACGCTGTGGATCGTGCCCAGCGGCGGGCACGGGCCCGTCTTCGGCGAACATGCCGCGCCGTTCGTATCAACGGCGATGGCCTTCTTGAAAACCTAGACTACGTCCGCCTTCGCGCCGACGCGCAAGTCGATCCGTTATTGCCGTTGCCGGGAGAGTAGCCTACCCACGCCAGCCGCAGGACTCTTCCCACGCTGGCCACAGAACACAGCGAACACAGAGACATCTCTTCAAAATGCAACCACGGCGCTTAGCGGGCAGATCGCATTTAGAAAAATATTCTCTGTGTTCTCTGTGTTCTCTGTGGCCAAATTTCGTGTCCAGCAAGCGATCCGCGTCTGACTCACTCAGTCGACAGCGTCCGCGCCGGATCGATCCGCGCCGCGCGGTACGCCGGCACGTAACAGGCCGCGAGCGCGGTTGCGCCCAGCACCGCAGCCGCGAATGCCAGGGCCAGCGGATCGGATGGCGGCACGTCATAGAGCACCGCCGAGAGCGACCGGGCCGCAGCCAGGCCGGCCACCAACCCGACCGCGAGGCCGATCAGGGTGATTCCCGCACCCTGCCGCATCACGAGCCGCACGATGTCGCCGCGGCTGGCGCCCAGTGCGACCCGCGTACCGATTTCGCGGGTCCGCCGCCGCACGCTGTAGGCCATCACGCCGTAGATGCCGATCGCCGCGAGCGCGAGCGCAACCGCGGCGAAGCCGGCCAGCAGCCTCATCGCCAGCCGCGTGAGGGCGGCCGAAGCCGCCGCGACTTCATCGAGCGTGCGCACGCCGTAAGTGACGAGATTCGGTTCGAGACTGCGAAGCGCCGTTCGTACCGCCGGCAATGCCAACACGGGATCGCCGGTGGTCTGCAGAAATAACGTGGTCGATGCCTCCGGACTCCGCTCGAACGGGAAGTACATGTCGGCCCGCGGCTTGTCGGTGAGCGACGCGCGGCGAATGTCGCCGACCACGCCGACGATTTCGAGCGTGCCGTCGCCGCCGCGGACCCGTTTGCCAATCGGCGATTCGTTCGGGAAGAAGCGGCGCGCGATCTCTTCGCTGATAATCACGACCGGCGGCGCCGGCGAAGCGTCACCGGGAGCAAACAAGCGCCCGGCCCGAAGCGGAATGTCGAGCGCTTTGAAGTATCCGCCAGAGGCGGCCTGCCAGCCGACCTCGGGTGCGCGCTCACCACGCGCGACCGGCTGTTCCGGCCGCTCGAAACTCGCCGTCCAGTTGTTGCCGGTCAGCGGCGTGACCACCGCGGCGCCGGCGTCTTCGATTTCCGGCAGGACCTCGAGCGTGCGGAAGGCGCGGGCAAAGAAATCCTGTCTCGACTCGGGACTCGGATAGCGGCCGGCCGGCAAGCTGACGTTGAGCGTCAGCACATTCGTCGTCCGAAACCCCGGATCGACCGCCAGCAGGTTGGCAAAGCTGCGCAGCGTCAGGCCCGCACCGACCAGCAACACCGCCGCGAGAGCAATCTCCGCAACGACCAGAGCCGACGCCGCTCGTCGCGCCCCCGCACCCATCGTCGTCCGACGCGTTGCCGTGAGGGCCTCGCGTTGGTCATCACGAGCCAGGCTCAAGCACGACACCGCGCTGAACAATAACGCCGCGGCGATCGAGGCACCGAACGAGAACGCCAGGACCCACGCGTTGAGCCCGACGGCGTCCAGGCCGGGGATGCGCGTCGATTCGGGAACGAGCGAGGCCAACGCCGGCGCGGCACGCCAGGCCACGATCACACCAACGACGCCGCCGGCAAATGCCAGCACCAGCGCCTCGGTCACAATCTGCGCGGCCAGACGTTGCCATCCCGCGCCGAGGGCGGCACGCACCGCCATCTCCTGCTGGCGTCCGAGCGCGCGCGCCAGCAACAAGTTCCCGACGTTGGCGCACGCGATCAGCAGGACGAAGCCGACCGCGCCCAGCAGCAACAGCAGTGGACGCTTGGTGTCGCCCACCAGCGCGTCGCGAAGCGGTTCGACGTAATACTCCGAGCCGCGGTTCTGCTCAGGAAACTCCTGCTCGAACTGCGCCGACAGCGTGGCGAATTCGGCGAGTGCACTCGCCGTCGTGTGCCCCGGCCCCAGGCGGCCGACCCCGAAGATCCAACCCGCCTTGCGCTCGGCCGGAGGCGCGGTGGGCACCGTCGCAGGGGTGATCAGCTGCGTCGGCGACTGCGGCGGAAAATGAAACCCCGGCGGCGCAACGCCCACCACGAGCCGTCGCGTGTTTCCCACTTGAATCGATCTCGAGAGAATGTTCGGATCCGATCCGAAGCGGGTCTGCCACAAGTCGTAGCCGATGAGCACCACCGGTTGCGCGCCTGGACGAATATCGTCTGCGCTGAACAGCCGTCCCATGGCCGGCTGCACTCGCAGGATCGAGAACAGTTCAGGCGTTGCCGACAGGCCATCCACGCGAATCGGTTCTCCATCCCCAATCAAGGTGGCTTGAAAGCCGCCGTACCCGACCAGGCCTTCGAGCGACTGCTGCCTCGCGCGCAAATCGAGGAAGTCGCCCATCGCGACGAACTCTTTGGAAATGCCCGTCGAGCGATCGCGATGCTTCACGATCACGAGCTCGCCGGCGCCCGTGTAAGGCAATGGCCGCAGCAGCACGGCTTCGACCACGGCGAAGAGCGCGGTGTTGGCGCCGACACCGAGTGCGAGCGTGAGTACTGCCGCGGCGGCAAAGCCGGGCTCGAGCCGGAACAACCGAAACGCGCGACGAACATCCTGTCGGAACATGACGAATACTTCCCTTCGTGGGCGGCCGCGGTGGCCGGATTGACCGAGGGCGGCGAGCCACTCGACCGACGCCAGCCACAGGCATTCGATGAAGATCGCGAACACCCGGGCGGCGAACCAGTGGTCGGGAGGCGCGAAGCGTAGATCGGCAAGCGACGGGCGGTAGAGATCGCGCTCGGCGCCTGCCGGCAGCCATCGACCCAGCCGTTCGGGCCAACGTGATTTATGCATCGGACCACCGCATGCGCGCCGGCATACGGCCGGCCTGTTCATAGAACTGCTGGGCGCGCGTCCAGCGGCGCGTGCCATCGGCGGTGATCCGATAGCGGCGCTCCGTCACCGCCTGATCGCCGACCGTGACTTGCTCGTACCAGCCTGCCACGAGCTTTTCGCGCTCGAGCCGCGCCATCAGCTGGTAAAACGCGGGGGCGCTGCGCCGGACACCGTACGCCGACAGGACCTGCCGGACCGTTCGTCCCGGCTGGTCGTCGGTTCGTAACGTGCCGAGCACGAGAAACTGCAGGTGCGTGAGCGTCGGCAAGGCGGGCTTAGACATAATGCGACATTATCTACGATCACCTTAGACGGGACCTGGCGGGCTTTGGTTGGGAGGAGGGGTGCGTCTACATGCGCGCGGTGTGTTCGTTCGCCGGCGTCTGAAGCAGCCGCTGCTCCGGCCCGCCCGCCGCAGGAATGGTGAAGGGGTTCCAGCCGGTGTCGTTCGAAAACGCCTGGAACACGATGGTGCGACGATAAGTCCCACTAGAGAGACTTGGACGAACGGCGGGCGCCGGTGGTTTACACGTCTCGTCGAAGCTCGCTGGAACCTCAGCGAGCGTGGGCGGAATATTGCTGCGGAACGAGCCCGGGGCCCGGCGCCTGAATCACGTCGCCGCTGGTCATCACGTCCATACCGTGCATCCCGTCGGCGGCGACGTATCCCAACACCTTGCCGCTCGCGCGATCCAGCTTGATGAGCCAACCCGGAACGCTGTTGGGTCCGCGCGGGATGCTGGAGAGCCAGATGGTGTTCTGTACCAGCTTCAGCCCGAACGTCTTTCCGAACGTGGACCACTCGCCGAGATACTTGCCACCGCGATCGAACCGCTGGATGCGTCCATTTTCGCGGTCGGCGACATAAATGACGCCAGCCTCGTCAACCTGGATCGAGTGCGGCAGGCGGAACTGACCAGGGCCGGTGCCGGCGCTTCCCCACTCGCGCACTTTCTTGCCGTCGGGCGTGTACTCGAGAATGCGCGCGTTGCGATAGCCGTCGGCAATCAACAGATTGCCGTCGGGCGCGAACGCGATGTCGGTCGTGCTGCAGAAGTTGCCGCACGGCGTCGGCAGTCCGCCGACTTCGATCTGCAACAACGTTTTGCCTTCGGGCGAAAACTTGTAGACCATCGAGCTGGCGGCATCAGTGGTCCAGACATTGCCCTTCGGATCGATGCGGATCGCATGGGGCGTCGTATACAAACCCTTGCCCCAGGACCGC
>JANOZI010000320.1:0-2965 GCA_031429375.1 Acidobacteriota bacterium
TGAAGGTGTCGCTCGCCCTCGTGCTCATGGTCGTAGGAGCAAAATTGATGACCCACGTCTGGCTCAAGTCCGTGGTGGGTCCACACTTCAATCTCTACCTCCTCGCGGTCGTTCTGCTGATCCTGGCGGGTGGCGTAGTCGCCTCGCTTCTGTTGTCGCGGCGGGAGCGCGGACCGCAACGGAACACTTCGTAGGCGCTCGAGACCGTTGATTCGCTACGACGCGGACACGGTACCGCCCGGCGGCAGCGGTGACGCGATCCGCCGAGCGGTCGGCGCGGTAGCAGTACCAGGCGTTCCACTCACTCTCGTACTTACGCCCTCGGTTTGAGCGTCCGGATCTTCAGCGGGCCGCCTGGCCCTGGCCGTCGACCTTGCTAGCGCAGCCGACAGGTTCGGACCGTTCAGCGCGACTACGCCGCCCCTCGAGTGTGCCGCCACGACAAGCGTTGCGCACATTCGAGGTCACCGGGCGCGCAGAACCGCCCATCCGCCGTCCGCCGGAGCCTCCGGGCGGCGACGAGTGTCTGCAAAATCTGCTCGCAGGGGCCCCGATCGGCGTGTCCGCAATCAGCACGTCGAGCGAGTGGGTCGCCAGTTGCGCGAGGAGCTGTTCCGCGCTGTCCTCGCTGCCGTATGCGGTCCATCGCGAGGCGGGGCCGCGTGCTGGTGGTAGGATTCGCCGCAGGCGAGATCCCGAAGATCCCGTTGAACCTTACGCTGTTGAAGGGGTGTTCGATCGTCGGCGTGTTCTGGGGCGATGACACGCGGCGGGAACCCGCGCGCTGGGCCGACAGCGTCGCGAGGCTCGGCCGGTGGTACGCCGAAGGCAGGCTCCGGCCCCACATTTCCGAATGCGCGCTCTTCGGTTCACGAAGGGCGGCGCTACGCCTTCTCAGGCTTCTCGGTCCGGCCGATCTCGTGCAATTCCTGACGAACTGGCGATGGGCGTCTCGTGTTGAAAACCTTACGTAACTGGTTGTTCTCATCTTAGGAAGATCATGGGCACTGTTCAGCGAACCTTATCAAACACGTTCCAAGCATTCTTTGCCTCGGAAAGGTCGAGCGGGATCTTGCTGATTATCTGCACTGTAATCTCGCTCTTCATTACGAATTCCTCAAGCGGCGCAGATTATTTGAGTTTATGGCAGACATCTGTCGGTGGTCTTAGCCTTGAGCATTGGATAAACGACGCGCTGATGGCGATTTTCTTTCTGCTCATCGGCTTGGAACTCGAACGCGAGCTTTACAACGGTGAACTGTCAAACTCTCAGAACGCACTTTTCCCGATTGTGGCGGCCGGCGGGGGAATGGTCGTACCCGCTCTGATCCATTTCTCACTCAATGCGGGGACGCCAACGCAAGCCGGAATCGGGATTCCCATGGCAACCGACATCGCGTTTGCTCTTGGCGTTCTGGCCATTCTCGGAGACCGTATTCCCGCGTCGCTGAAAGTGTTCGTCGTGGCTTTCGCCGTGATAGATGATTTGAGCGCGATAGTCATCATTGCCGCTTTCTACACGGCGCAACTTTCGGGTTGGTATCTGGTTGGTGCTTTGGCGGTGTGGACCCTACTGCTTGCGTTGAATCGTCTCTTCCGCGTAATGTCCCTCGCGCCTTATTTGCTTGGCGGAGCGCTAATGTGGTTTCTCATGCTTCAGTCAGGCGTTCACGCGACGATTGCCGGTGTTTTGCTTGCCTTTGCCATTCCATTCTCCGCTAAAGACGACGACGAAGAGTCACCCTCACACAAACTCGAACAGTTTTTACACAAACCGGTTGCGTTCATCGTCATGCCGATTTTCGCGCTGGCAAATACAGGTATCGTTGTCGGCGCGGATTGGATGCAAGACTTGACCAGCACGAACAGCGTCGGCATTGTCGGCGGTTTGATCGTGGGTAAACCTTTGGGTGTGACGTGCCTTTGTTTCGTGGCCGTCGCAAGCGGCCTATGCCGCTTGCCGCCCGATTTGAAGTGGCGGCATGTTTTTGGCGCTGGGATTCTCGGCGGTATCGGATTTACTATGTCAATTTTCATTACCAATCTCGCGTTTATTGGAGATGCGGAAACCATGAGCGCCTCAAAGATGGCGGTGTTCTTAGCTTCGCTAACGGCCGGAATATTGGGCTTTCTGTGGCTTCACACTCTTGGCAAGACCGGAAGCGACTCGAACAGCAACATGGATCCAGCGGACGGGTGGAAAAAATTCATAACATAAACCTAATTATAGTTACCAACTTATCTATTTGTCTATTCCAGCCACGACGCGTACCTTCGCTTCATGCCCGCGGCGCCATCGAACGGCGTCATTCGCTTGACGTGCTAGTTCGGGATTCTCAGGAGGACGAGATGGTCGAGTTTACGGTCAGGGACGCGCCGACGCCGGCTGAAGACAATGGCCTGGGCGGCCTGACGCGCGCTACCGCCGCGACACACGGGCGCCGCAGGCGCATCACCATTCGCAGAACGAAGGCGCTTTCGACTTCTCTGGCGCGGCTGGCCCGCCGCCGTCTCGAGTTCGCGCTCGCGCGATTCGCAGCGCGTGTGGAATCGCTCACGGTTCGCCTCCGCGACCTGAACGGTCCCAAGGGCGGAATCGACCGGCACTGCCTTGTCGCCGTCCGCCTAAGCCGGCCGCGGCGCCTGATCGTAATTGAGGACACGGACGTTGACGCCGCCGTCGCGCTCAATCGCGCCGTGGGTCGGGCCGTTGGCACCGTTGCGCGAGCGATTCAGACACGACGGGACTGGCGAACCGCGCCCTCCCGGCATTGAAGCGGTTCGACGACCTGGGGTGTGTGGACACTCATACTGCCCTGAAGAAAGGGCGAACGGAAGAAATCATGGCAGCCAAAGCGAAGAAGCGCAGAGTGGCGTGAGCGGACACACCGATCGGCGCCCGTTACGACGAGTTGAAGCGGATGCTCATGGAGCGTCAGCGCGAGATCCTGAGCGAAGTGCAGGG
>JANOZI010000321.1:0-1726 GCA_031429375.1 Acidobacteriota bacterium
CGGCCCGCGCGCGATCCGCTGCGCGAGATCTTCGCCTTCGACCAGCTCCATGACAATCGCGGCGCCTTCGATGCCGTAGATGTGCGCGATGTTCGGATGATTGAGCGATGCCAGCACTTGCGCCTCGCGACTGAAGCGTGCGAGGCGATCCGGATCGTTGGCGACCGCGGGCAACAGCACTTTGATTGCGACATCGCGATTCAGTTTCGAATCGCGCGCGCGATAGACCTCGCCCATCCCGCCGGCCCCGAGGGCGGAAAGAATTTCGTACGGGCCGATGCGAGAGCCCGGAGGCAGTGCCATCGTCATCGCTTCTTACCCACGGGCACCCGCCGCGCCAGTTCCTCGGCCCAGTTCAGGACGACGTTGAGATGCGGTGACGCCTGTTCTTCCTCGCTCGGTTTGACCATGAGAAACCGGCCATCCGGCGCGACGTCGTAGTCAAGAGTTCCCACAAATCCGACTGAAGAGACCGATACGTAACGGTCCTCGAATAAGCGAACCGGCTTGCCGGCCGAGAATGCGGCGGCGGTGCGAATGGGCACCGCGAACACGCTCCCTGCGAGTCGAAAGAACAGCTCCCGGCCGTCGCGACTCCATTTCGGTTCATCTCCGCCTTCGGCGGTGATCAGGTGACGAGAGCCCGAGGCGGGAAACGCCTCGACATAAACTTCGCTCCGCCCGGTATCACTCGAAACGTAAGCGAGCCAGCGACCGTCCGGCGACAAGCTCGGAGACCGCGGGCGGTCTCTTTTCTGAATCGCCGGCTGCGGGCGCCGGTCTCCGTCGGGTCGAAGAAACAGGACGTTGCTGACGCCAGCCTGTGAAAAGTCGACGTAGACCAGACCCTGATTGCCCGGCGCCCACCCGCCGGGCGCCAACGTGCCGGGGCTCGACACCAGCGACTCGGCAGGCCCGCTGCCATCGATGGCCTGCCATACCAGGTGTTGGGTGAGGTCGCGAATCGAGACATAGGTCAGGCGGCGGCCGTCGGACGTCCACACCGGCATCCGGTTCGTTCCGTCGAGCGTCGCGCGGCCCAGTCGATCGATCGCCAGCTCGTAAATCCAGATGTCCTGACGGTCGCCGTCGGCCGCCGCAAACGCCAGTCTGTTTCCATCCGGCGACACCCGCGGACTCGAGAACCCGCGCGGTAGAATGCGCAGCGGGGTCTCCACGCCCGAGCGATTCACCCACATCAGCGCGCGACCTGAGATGGACTGCCCGGGCTGATACACGAGCGCGCCGTTTGCCGACAGCTGGAAACTGGCGGTGCCGCGACCTTGCTCGTTCGCCACGCGGTCAACCAGCGTCACCGGCGCTCCGGTGACCTCGAGGCGGGACAAGTCGAACGGCACCGCGAGAATGGCCTGCTTCGAGCCGTAGACCAGATGGCCCGTCGCCGAATAGCGCGCGTCGAAGCCTGCCTCGATCAGCACCTTGCGCTCGCCCGAGGCGAGGGACTGCACCGCAGTGCTGAACTGCTGCCCGCTGCCGTGGACGGTAAACAGCACGGCCTCCCCGCCGGGGAGCAACACCGGATTGTGATGGTCGAAGTCCGGCGGATCGCCCGTGAGTTGCGTCACGTTGCGCCGCTCCCCGCCCTCGGCAGAGATACTCGACAGACTGTGCTGCCTCTCAGCGAGCAGAATTGTGCCGTCGGTCGACCAGTCGAATCCCAGCGGACTCTCGACAGTCGCCAGCACGATCAGTGCGGCCACGGCGG
>JANOZI010000322.1:0-1645 GCA_031429375.1 Acidobacteriota bacterium
ATCACGTTGTCGGACTCGATGGTCTTCGCATCGATCGCCACCTTCACGCGCGCGGTGGCCGGTATCGCGAACCGCGGCAAGACCTTGCCGTCGTTCGAGAGCGCCAGCAGCTCTTTGAACGTGTGGCCCGAGCCAATGAAGAAGCGTTCGGCGCGCGCGGGATTAATCGTGACGGCCGTTTGCTGCCCCAGTGTTTCGTCGAGCGCCGGATCGGCAATCGCCACGGCCGGCATGAAGCGCGACAGCTTCGATCGATCCCACGGGATGTCCTGCCCTTTCGGGTTCTGGATCGAGAACACGCCGACGGCGCCGGCCTTCTTCAAGTACTCCCACCGGATGGATTGATAGTGAGCCAGCAGCGGTCCGGGAATAGACGAGGGCCCGCCGGTCAGCAGCAGCACGATCTTGCCCTTGAGATCGAGTCCGGCCAGGTCGTCGTGCTTGGATTCCGGCACTTGCAGACCGTAGCCCGCGAACACGATCGGCGCCTCGACGTTCGGCGACGGCTCGATGCGCATCGAGAACGTCGCTTCCTCTCCGAGCTCGACGTTTTCAACAACGCCGCCGGGCCGCACCAGCTGCAAGCTCGACTTGGCTTCGACGATGCGGCGGGAGCGGAAGCGGATCGGCTGAAAGTAGCCATTGGTGCCGCCGGGTTCGAGTCCGGCCTTCTTGAACTCCGCCGCGATGTACTCGGCCGCCTTGCGATGCTCCGGGCTTCCCGTGTCTCGGCCATTCATGGAATCGCTGGCGAGCGTTTCCACATGAGCCCACCACTTGGCCGCCGGCTGAGGCTGGGCGGCCAGCGTGGTGGTCGTCAGAAGTAGGACTGCAAACAGTCGTGTCATGAATGGCCTCTCAAACGGTGCGTACAGTGCGTACAGTGCGTACAGTGCGTACAGTTCCTAGAGTGCGTACGGTGCTTTAGTGCCATGTGCAAACGTTGCACTGTAGGCACCCCTGGCACCCCTGGCACCCTAGCACTGTACGCACCCTTGGAACTGTACGCACTGTACGCACCTTATTTCGGCGGCCTTACTCCCTGTAACGGCCGCCACTCATCACCGCGCCGCGTGGCCTTCCGCTCTTTCATATCGAAGCGATCGCCTGCGCCGAGGAAGTAGAAGCGGCCGCTCGCGCCGGCTACCGGCTTGTTGCTGTAAACGATCGCGTAGCTCTGCCCGATCACGTCGAAACGATCGCCATCGACCACGATGGCGGTGTTCTCGTCCAGCCCGATGCCGAGCAGCTCCGGGTACTTGTCGATCACTTCCAGCATGTCGAACTGGCGGTTGCGCCGCAGCAGGTGCTGATCGACGGCGGCATTCTTGAGAAAGCCGAGTCCGACGGTGTGGTCGCCGATCATCTTTTCGTTGCTCTTGGTGTCGCCGCGCACCATGAACGACGTCAGGATCGAGGCGCCGGCAGACGACCCGCCGATCACGCCGCCACGCGCCAGCAGCGCGGTGAGCTCTTTGTGGGTGAGCGTGTTCAGGTACGAATCAGCGAGCCGCCACTGCCGACCGCCCTGGAAGAAGACGCCGCGCGCCGCGCGAATCGGCTTGACGAACGCCTCGGTGTCGGCCACCTTGCGGTCGCGCGTGTGCACGACGGTGAGGTTGGTGGCGCCGTTCTCGCGCCACAG
>JANOZI010000323.1:0-1855 GCA_031429375.1 Acidobacteriota bacterium
GACGATGCGGCGCCGATCCGCATCCACCAGGCGCAGTTCCGCCTGCAGAAGCGTTTCGCCAACAAGCTCGGCTTCCTGCTCGGCTACACCCTCGGCAGCGCCAAGTCGATCGCCGACAGCGGCACGCCGTCCGACAAGTACGACCTGATGTCCGACTGGGGCCCCACCGCCAACGACGTGCGTCACCGCTTCGTGAGCAACGTCATCTACCAGCTGCCCTGGGGCGTCCAGATCGGCACGATCGTCTCGGCCAACTCGGCGCCGCCCTTCAACATCACGCTCGGCACCGACGTCAATCGTGACGGCGACAACAACGATCGTCCCTCGGGCGCCGGCTTCAACAGCGGCCGCGCCGACAGGTTCTTCACTACCGACGTGCGGGTGTCGAAGAAGTTTCGCTTCGGCCGCGGCGCTGGCGAGGTGCTGTGGGAGATGTTCAACCTGTTCAACACGGTGAACTTCAACAATTACCAGGGCAACCAGAGTTCCGCTGCGGGCCGGACCTCGACCGGGATTGCCACCGGCTTCGGCCGGCCGCTGCAGGCGTTCGACGCCTTCCAGGCGCAGCTGGGCTTCAAGCTGACGTTTTAGTCAGGTTCTTCAGGTTCGTCAGGTTCTTCAGGTTCTGCGGGTTCAGTGCTGTCGAACCTGTCGAACCTGTCGAACCTGTCGGTTATTCGGTCGACGGCCGGCCCACCCACTTCGTCAGCTCCGCCATCGTCACCACGCGATTGTCGGCGGGGTAGTGCACCGGCACGATGCGATCGACGTCGAGCTTCAGACGCCGGATGTTGTCGAGCAGGCTCAGCGTGTACGGGCTCGGCGGGTTGAGCGGCGTCGCGGTTGCCGGCTGCGGGTTGTAGCCGTCGGCCTCGAGCAGCACCTTCTGCTTCGGCAGGTATGCGAGCAGCATCCCGTCGTGATGCCCGAAATTCTGCATGTGATACAGCTCCACCACATGCGTGCCGTCGGTGAGCACTTTCTTTTCACCCACGGCTTCGACGACCGGTTTCTTGCCGTTCTGCTGCGCTTTGTCCGGATTCAGAGTGTGCGGCACGTTCAGCGTCTTCTCGAGATAGGCCTTGTTCAACCGGTGCGTCAGGATCGTCGCGCCCTCGCTGACGGCCGCCCGAAGGCCGCTCGAGTGGTCGATGTGCGCGTGCGTGTTGACGACGTATTTCACCGGCTTGTTGGGAATCAGTCGCTTGGCCTCGGTGATGATGGCCTGGCCGCGCGCTTCGCTCTGCCCGGTCTCGATGATGGTGATGTGATCTTTGAAGTCGACGGCGATGGCCGCATATCCCCCGGTGATCAGGTAGACGCCGTCGCCGAGCTTTTCCGAGGTTGCCGCCTGGCCGACGTCGGCCGCGTCCGGCTCTCCCGCGCCGCCGCGCGGCGGCGGCTGAATGGTGACGGCGGCGTTCGCCTTCACGTCGGTCACGGTCAGGTCGAAGATCGGATATCCGCCCTGCTTCTGCACGATGTGGGTGGGAAACTTCGCGCCGCCGGCGTCCTTGTAGTCGCTATAGATCGCCTCGAACGCCATGTCGCCGAGGAACGGGTTGTCGATCCAGGTCTCGACGCGCTCGACCAGATTCTGATCGTTGATGTAGCCGTTCACTTTGGCTTTGTTGTCGCCGAGAAAGCTCACGACGCTGTACTTCTTGCCGCCGACCGTCTTCGCTTCCACCGTCGCGTTCTTCGCGGCCGCGGCCCTCAGGAACCCGTGCGGCATCATGATGATTTCCAGCTGCTGCACCCACGGCGTGTCCGCGCCGACGACGATCGTCTGGTTGACCGGCTGCTCGCCGACGATCGGTTGCTGGCCGCCGCCATGTGGTGGATTCTCGCCCTG
>JANOZI010000324.1:0-3482 GCA_031429375.1 Acidobacteriota bacterium
GCTCGATCTCGTCGATCGACCCGAAGTGATCCGCGAGCACCTGTGCGCCGCGCTCGCCGACGTGGCGGATGCCGAGCGCGTAAATCAGCCGCCACACGTCGTTGGACTTCGATTTGTCCAGCTCGCTCAACACTTTCGCCGCGGACTTCTTCCCCATCCGCTCGAGGTTTTCGAGCGTCTCGGCGTCGAGCCGGTAAATGTCCGCATAGTTCTTGATCAAGCCCTTCTCGCACAACTGGCCGACCAGCATCTCGCCCATGCCCTCGATGTTCATCGCGCCGCGCGACGCGAAATGCTCGAGGCCCCGCCGCAGCTTCGACGGGCACGAGCTGTTCTCGCAGCGCCACACCGCCTCGTCTTCGGCCTTCTTCAGCTCGCTGCCGCAGACCGGACAGGTCGTCGGCATCACCCACCGCGGCGTCGGCCGCTCGGGATCGGTGTTGACGGGACCCACGACCCGCGGAATCACGTCGCCGGCCTTTTCGATGATCACCTGCTCGCCCGGACGGATGTCTTTGCGGATGATGTCGTCGGGGTTGTGAAGCGTCGCCATCGAGATCGTCGAGCCCGCCACCACGGTGGGCTCGAGCATCGCGAACGGCGTGGCTGCACCGGTGCGACCAATGCTGAGGTCGATACTTTTCAGCATGGCGACCTTCCGCTCGGCCGGGAACTTGAACGCGGTCGCCCAACGCGGGAACTTCGAGGTGTAGCCCAGCCGATCGCGCATGGCGAGATCGTCGAGCTTGATGACAACGCCGTCGGTTTCGAAGGACAGATCGTTACGCTTGTCTCGCCACACTTCGCAGAACGCGATGACCTCGCCGATGCCGTTGCAGCCTTTCCAGTGCGGCTCGACCGGCATGCCCCAGTTCGAGAGACCCTTGAGCATTTCGGAGTGGGTATGTAGAGGCGGGTCTTTAGACCCGCCTACCACTTTAGACCCGCCTACCAGTTGATAGGTCCATGACGCGAGACCGCGCTTCGCCACTAGCGCGGGGTCGAGATTGCGCATGGTGCCCGCGGCGGTGTTGCGCGCATTCGCGTACAACGGCTCGCCAGCGGCTTCCTGCTCCTGGTTGATCCGCTCGAAGTTCTTCCTGGGCAGATAGACTTCGCCGCGCACCTCGATGCGTCCCTTCGGACCGCCGCGCAGCGACAACGGAATGGCGCGCACAGTGCGCACGTTCTGGGTCACGTCGTCGCCATGGCTGCCGTCACCGCGGGTGGCGCCGCGAACCAGCCGTCCGTCTTCGTAGGTGAGCGCGATGCTGAGGCCATCGATCTTAAGCTCCGCCACGTAAGCCGGCGACATCTCGAGCGCCAGGCCTTTGCGGACCCGTTCATCGAACGCGCGCAGATCGTCTTCGTCGTAGGCGTTGTCGAGGCTGAGCATCGGCTGCATGTGCTCGACCTGCACAAAACTCTCGGTCGGCCGGCCGCCGACGCGCTGGGTCGGAGAATCGGGGGTGAGCAGCTCGGGATGCGCGGTTTCGATCGCCTTGAGCTCGTTCATCAAGGCGTCGAAGGCCTGGTCCGAGATCTCGGCCGCGGCGTGCACGTAATACAGCTCTTCGTGCCGGCGGATTTCCTCGCGGAGGGCTTCGGCTCTCTTGGCGGGTGTCATGACAATGCCTTACACGGAAACACAGAACCACGGAGGCACAGAAAAAACTGATTATCTGTGTTTCAGTGTTTCAATGTTTCAGCGTGATGCATTTCAACGATCTCTTAGCAGCACGAAGTCGGCGAGGGCCATCAGCGCTTCGCGCTCGGGGCTCGGCGGGAACACGCGCAGCTGGCGCTTGGCGGCTTCGCCGAACTCGACCGCTCGGCCGTAGGCGTAATCGATCGAGCGGTGCTCGGCGAGCAGCGCCTTGATGCGCGCCCAGTCTTCGGTGGTGACGTCGCGGTCGCGGACCACGCCGCGGATCAGCTCGCCGGCCTCGGGCCCACCGTGCTCGAGCAGGTGGATCAGCGGCAGCGTGACCTTGCCGTCGCGCAGGTCGGCGCCCACCGGCTTGCCGAGCGCCTCGGCGGCGCCGGTGAAATCGAGCAGGTCGTCCACCAGCTGGAACATGATCCCGAGGCTGAAGCCGTACTCGCGCAGCGCCTGTTCCTTTTCGGCTCCGACCTCGCCCAGCATGCCGCCGATCTGCGCGCAGCCGCCGAACAGGTGCGCCGTCTTGCGGCGGATGATGTCGAAGTGTTCCTCTTCGCTGAGCTCGACGACGCCGTTCTTGGTGAGCTGGTAGAGCTCGCCTTCGATCATGCGGAGCGTGACGTCGCACAGCAGCCGGACGATGTCGAGGGTGTCTTGCGTGAGGGCCATCGCCATCGACTTGATGTAGAGGAAGTCGCCGGCGAGCACCGTGACGTCGTTGCCCCACTCGGAATGGACGGCCTTGCGCCCGCGCCGCACATCCGCATCGTCGATGATGTCGTCGTGCACCAGCGTGGCGGTGTGAATGAACTCCACCACGGCGGCGTTGAGAATCGCGCGCGGTCCGGTGTAGCCGCACAGCCGGGCCGACATCAGCAGCACGGCCGGGCGCACGCGCTTGCCGCCGCTCTTCAGCAGGTAGTTGCCAATTTCCGGGATGACGTGGACTTGCGACTGCACTTGGCGCGCGAACTCGCGCTCGACCGCTTCGAGATCGTCGCGGACGGGCTCGAACAGCTGGAGGAGATCCGCTTGGGTCCGGGGGGCGGCGTTAGACACGTTCTTAGATCAGACCATACGCAGGCGATGGTGTCAACGCGCGGCAGGGCGCGTTAGTGCTTGCGGGGCCGCAGGTTGCGGGCGGTCACGGCCTGAAGAGCGCGTCGAAGTTGCGGTCGGTTTGCTCGCCAACCTGCGCGGCCGTCGCGCCGCGGGCCGCCGCGAGCGTCTCCACCACCCGCGCGACGTGCGCGGGTTCGTTGCGCTTGCCGCGGAATGGAATCGGCGCCAGGTACGGGCTGTCGGTTTCGACCAGCAGGCGATCGGCCGGCAGCGAGGCGACAGCGACGCGCAAACTTTCGGCCTTGGGAAAGGTGACGACGCCGGGGATCGACAGGAAGAAACCGGTGGCGAGCGCGCGCGCCGCGGCGTCGTGGTCGCCGGTAAAGCAGTGAAAGACGCCGCGCAAGCCGGCGCCGCGTTCCTCCTGCAGAATCCGGAGCGTATCGTCTTCGGCTTCGCGGGTATGGATCACGACCGGCAGGTCACGGCTCCGCGCCAGCTGCAGTTGCACGCGAAATACGGCGTGTTGCACGTCGCGCGGTGAGAAATCGTAGTGGTAATCGAGGCCGATCTCGCCGATCGCGCGTGCCATCGGCAGGCGATCGAGCTGCTGCGCCACCTTGGCCGCGGCGGCCGCCGGGTCGGCGCCGAACACGTGCGCGTGATGCGGATGCACGCCGACGGCGAAACGGCACTCCGGCCAGGCTGCGGAAACCACCGCCGCTCTCGCAACCTCTGCGTCGTCTTCCGCCGCGAG
>JANOZI010000325.1:0-1930 GCA_031429375.1 Acidobacteriota bacterium
GCCAAGCCGAGCAGACGAACAATCACCTGCATCTTCAGGACAACCAGCGGCACATCGCCGTCGTCCGTGTCGGACCGGCGTTGGCCGGCGATACGGGGCCACGAGAGCAGTACAGGCTGGCAGATCATCTGGGCAGTCACGCGCTGACCGTCGATGGAAACGGCGCCTGGATTAGCAGCGAAGAGTATTTCCCATACGGCGAGACGAGCTTCGGCTCCTTCAGACGCAAGCGGTATCGCTTCACGGGGAAGGAGCGGGACGAAGAGTCGGGTCTGTACTATTACGGGGCGCGCTATTACGCGCCGTGGCTGTCGCGCTGGACGAGCGCCGATCCGAGCGAGCGGCTCGGCACCGGACAGGTCCTCAATCGATTTACCTACGTCCTGAACAACCCGCTGCGGTACGTCGATCCGCTCGGGATGGAGGAAGACGAGGAGGCCAGATTCCCGGCGCAAAAGCCTCCAGTGCTTCCGAAGGGGGGCTATTTCGCCAGCACGGCGCAAGTCGGCGCGGCGAGAGTCAACGGTGCAACTGGCCAGGCGGCGCAGGGCAACGACCCTCTGACCAGCCGCAAGTACTCGCCGCCACCCGTTGTCATGCCGGTGTGGGATCGCGCGATCATCTGGACGGCGGATCACATCTGTCGCCCAGCGCTGATCATTCTCATGACCAGCCCGGCGCTGCTCGAGTACGGACTGGCCCGCACCGTTGCGGCATCGACCGAGGCGGAGTTTGCCGTTGGGGCCGGTGTACGGGGCATTTCGCCGCAGCTGCAAGCGCAGATCGACGCGATCCCGGCGCTGCCGGCCACGCAGCTCGAACTCGCATCGCCCCGAGTGCTCTTGACGGATATCCACGACGTGGTCGCCTTTGACGCCGCGGCAGCGATGTCCGCGAGGACCGGGCAGCCACTTCAGGCGCTCACGAAGAACGCGGCCGCCGGCACGACCGAGGCGTCCTTGGTCGGTCATGGCGTTCACTACTCAGCAGACAAGTTCGCGAGTTTCGTCAGGGTCGGAGGGCAGGATTACACCGCCAAAGAACTGGCGAGCTACCTGGTCAATGACGCGAAGTGGTCCGGCGGGACACTTCGCATGGTGACCTGCCAGACGGGAGCAGCCGGCACGGGTGGGGCGTCGTATGCACAGGCGCTCTCCGTCCATCTGGATGTACTCGGGGCGCCGACGGCGGTCCTGGCGCCTGAGGGCGCCGTGGCGGTCAGTTCCAGCGGCATCAACGCTGGTCTTCCAGTGGTCGAAGGCGCCACCGGCTATCTGGCTCCGGGAAAAGGCTGGACGGTCCATTGAGATCTGTCGTCACACATTCACTGTCGGACAAGGAGCGGGGAACGGCATGGCTATGGTGACAAAAAAGAATGCGCGTCGGGTAGCGAAGGCGGTTCGAGCGGTCGAGGCCCCCGCCGAGCCGACACCGCCGCTGCTCGACCGTGTGATGGCCGCGGTCTCACCGCGGGTTGCGGCGGCTCACCTTGGATCGCTGTCTGCCGCCAGGATTCGAACCCTGTCGAAGGCGACGACGATCGAGGTGTCCGAGCTGCACGCGCTGGTGACGGCTCACAAACTCGCCGGTACCACAGGTTTGCCGGCAGATGCGCTGTTTGCGCTGGCGCGAAGTGGCGTCGTCGATCGCGCGTCCCTGGTTTCGAAGAACGCCAGGGCCTTGCGCAAAACGGTTGAAGCAGCCATCACCCGGAACATCGTTGGCCCGCAGGTGTTGCTGCAGTTTGACGCCGCCGGTCCCGTCCTGTCGCGACTGAAAGCCTCTACCGCACCGTTGAAGACGGTGATCGACGCGCACAAGCTGAAGGTGCCGCCGTCGATCGTCACCAGACTACGCCGTGCAGGAATGACGACGCTCGCCGATGTACGAAAACTAGGTTCGACGACGGCGCTCGCGAAGAAGCTGAAGA
>JANOZI010000326.1:0-6054 GCA_031429375.1 Acidobacteriota bacterium
CAAGTGGCGCGGCCACCGGCCGAACAATTGGATCGCCGCGAGCATCAACGAGCCGGTGTCGTCGGTCGAGCAGACCACGGGGCTGAATTACATCGGTCAGGTCAAGTGGAGCTCGCCGATCTCGAACCGGCTGCTTACGGAAGTGTCGGTGTTCACGCTGCCGGTGAACTACAACCTCCAGTTTCAGAAGGATGCCGACCCGGGCGCGATCGCGACCTTCGATCAGATTCGATCGGTGTTTACCGGCGTCTCGCCGCGGCAGGACATCAACTCGGCCCGGATGTATACCTACGCCGGCTTTGTGTCCTACGTCACCGGGGCGCACAACCTCAAGATGGGCACGCAGATCCGCAGCGGGTGGTCACAGGAACTGTTCGAGAGCCGCGACGACATCTTGCAGATCGTCTCGAACGGCGTGCCCCAGTCAGTCCGGCTGATCAACAACCCCAGCGGCCACAAGGAATCGGGAGCGAACACCGGCATTTACATCCAGGATTCGTGGACGATCGGACGCGTGACCCTCAATCCCGGGGTCCGCTACGAACGTTTCGTGATGTCGATTCCGGCGCAGAGTGCGGCCGCCGGCCGGTGGGTGGGGGCCCGCGAATTCGCTGCGCAAGAAAACATCGTCAACTGGAACTCGCTGTCGCCGCGGTTCGGGATCGCCTGGGACGTGTTCGGTAATGGCCGCACCGCCGTCAAGGGCGGCCTCAGCCGCTACGACCGCCTCGCCGGCATCACGATCATTCAGCCGCTCAATCTGAAGAACATTGCATTCAAAACGTGCCCGTGGGCCGACACCAACAACGACCTGCGCGCCCAGATAGACGAAATCCCCATGGACCGGTGCACAGGCTCGCTGCAACCCAGCCTCGGGTTTGTCGATCCCGACCTCAAACGTCCCCACCAATGGGAGTACACCGCAACCGTGCAGCGGCAGATCGGCGCCAACACCTCGGTCATGGTGGGCTACTACGGCCGGCGGTTCTGGAACCTCTACACCACCGTCAACGACGCCGTGCCAGCGACGGCCTACACACCCGCCACGATCACCAACCCGCTGACGAATCAGCCAATGGTGGTCTACAACCAGGATCCGGCCACGCGTGGACAGGTGCGCAACGTGCTCAAGAACATTCCGGAGCTCAAGCAGCGGTACCACGGCGTCGAGTTCCAGTTCAACACGCGACTCTCCAATGCGACCGTCTTTGGAGGACTGACCATCGGCAACAATTACGGCGACCAGGACGCCGGCGACCTCAACAATCCCAACAATCGGATCAACAACCAGGGCGACATCGGTTTCGACGCGCCCTACCAGGTTCGCGGCGGCTTCAGTTACCGCCTGCCGGCGGAGATCCGCTTCTCGGGCTCCCTTCGCGCAGCATCGGGGCTGCCACAGACGCGGACCTACGTCGTAACAACGGCGCAGGTGCCGGGGCTGACGCAGGTCACGCAGAACGTACAGGTGGCGGAACGAGGGGAGTACCGCTATCCGTGGGTCAACCTGTTGGATCTCCGGATGGCCAAGACGTTCAAATTCGGCAGCACGCAGTTCGAGCCGACCGCTGACATCTTCAACGTGTTCAACAACAACGCGGTCACCAACGTGGTGCAGACGATCGGGTCGTCACTCGGACGCCCGTCGGCCATCATCATGGGCCGGCTGGTCCGGCTCGGCGGCCGCATCACGTTCTAGTGTTCGCTCTCGAGGACTGACATGACCCGATCACGCGTGCTCTTCTTTGCTCTCGGCCTCGCGGCGGTGCTGGTGTGCGGCCGCGCCGATGCCTTCGCGCAAGCACAGACGGTAACGATCCGGGCGGCGCGAGTGCTGGACGGCAAAGGCGCCGCACTGGCGAACGCGACCGTCGAGGTGAAGGGCGACACCATCGTCGCGGTGGATCAACGCTCCGGCCCTGTGACGTATGACCTCGGTAACGTCACGCTCCTGCCGGGGATGATGGATGTGCACGTCCACATCGGCTATCACTTCGGGAAGGATGGCCGCGCGCAGAATCAAGGGGAAACAGCCGCGGAGATGGCGTTGTTCGCGGCCGAGAACGCCTGGCAGACCTTGATGAGCGGCTTCACGACGGTCCAGAGCGTCGGCGCGGCGAGCGACAAGGAGCTTCGGGATGCGATCCTGCGCGGGGTGCTGCCAGGCCCGCGCATCTTGACGTCGCTCGGATCCATGAACGAGCGGACGGGCGCGCCGGACCAGTTGCGCGAGTATGTCCGCAAGCAGAAGCTGGCGGGCGCGGATCTGATCAAGATCTTCGCGTCGAAGAGCATTCGCGAAGGCGGCGCGCAGACGATGACCGACGACCAACTGGCCGCGGCGTGCGGCGAGGCGAAGTCGCAGGGGCTGCGCACGCTGGTGCACGCGCACGCGCCAGACGCCGTGCTGGCGGCAGCCAGGGCCGGCTGCTCGCAAGTCGAGCACGGCGCGTTTGTGAGCGACGAGGGGTTGAAGTACATGGCCGAGCATGGCGTGTATTTCGATCCGAACATCGGGCTGGTGCTCCAGAACTACATCGAGAACAAGCAGCGCTTCCTCGGCATCGGCAACTATAACGAGGACGGCTTCGCGTTCATGGAGAAGGCGGTGCCGACCAACTACCCGATGTTCAAGCGGGCGCTGGCGGCCAGAGTCAAGATGCCGATGGGGACCGATGCGGTGGCGGGAGCGCATGGCCAGAATGCACGCGAACTGATCACGCGGGTCAAGGACGGCGGGCAGAGCCCGATGGATGCCATCGTCAGCGCCACCTCGCTTGCGGCCGAATCCATGGGTCTCGCCCGGCAGGCTGGCGCGCTCACGCCAGGGCTGCAGGCCGACATCGTAGCGGTGGCGGGCGATCCGCTCCAGGACATCACCGCACTGCGCAACGTCGTGTTCGTGATGAAGGGCGGGACGGTCTACAAACACGGCCCCTCCGTGCCAGCACGACAATGATTCTTCGTGTCTTCGTGGCGATCTTATTCTTCGTGGCGATCTTATTCTGTGAATCGCTGCTCGCTTCGCAGACGCAGGACTGGCCGCAGATTCTCGGCCCCGGCCGCAACGGCATCTACACCGGGCCCGCGATCGCTCCTTCGTTCCCTCGCTCGGGTCCTCCGCTCATCTGGAAGCGTGACGTCGGCGCCGGCTTTGCCGGCCCGGCCGTCTCGGGCGGACGGCTGATCCTGTTCCATCGCGTCAACAACCGCGAAACCGTCGAGGCGATGGACGCGCTCACGGGCAAGACGGTGTGGACGCTCGACTACCCGACCGGCTATCGCGATGACTTCGGGTTCGACGAAGGGCCGCGCGCGGTGCCGGTCGTCGCCGGCGGCCGCGTCTTCACCCACGGCGCCGACGGCATGGTGAGCGGCATCGACTTCGCCTCGGGCAAGCTGCTGTGGTCGGTCGATTCCCGAAAGGTGTTCCAGGCGCCGAAGGGCTACTTCGGGGTGGCGTCGGCGCCGCTGGTCGACGGCGATCGGGTGATGGTCAACGTCGGCGGCAAGACCGGCATTGGCCCGCCGAAGCCTAATGAAGGCGGCGGCATCGTGGCGTTCGACGCGGCGAGCGGCAAGACGCTGTGGACGTCGACGAGCGACGAGGCGAGTTACTCGGCGCCGATCGTCGCGGACATCGCGGGACAGCACACGGCGGTGTTCTTCACGCGGACCGGCCTGGTCGCGCTCGATCCCGCCACTGGCGCCGTGCGCTACCAATTCCGCTGGCGCGCGCGCATGGCGGCGTCGGTGAACGCCGCGACGCCCATCGTCGTGAAAGATCAGATCTTCCTGTCGGCCAGTTACGGCACGGGCGCGGTATTGCTGCAAGTCGCCAACAACGCGGTGAAGCCGGTGTGGTCGGGTGACGAATCGCTGTCGAATCACTACTCGACGAGCGTTTACAAGGACGGCTACCTCTATGGATTCGAGGGCCGCCAGGAATTCGGGCAGAGCCTTCGCTGCATCGAGCTCGCCACCGGGAAAGTGATGTGGAACGTCGAAGGATTCGGCGCAGGGACGCTGCTCGTGGCGGGCGAGGCGCTGGTGATCACTCGCGAGTCGGGTGAGCTGGTACTCGCGCCGGCATCGCCAAAGGCCTTCCGCTTCGCGTCGCGCGCGCAGGTCATCCCGGGAATTGTTCGCGCATATCCAGCGCTCGCCAACGCCCGCTACTATGTGCGCAACGAGCGCGAGCTCAGAGCCTTCGATCTTAGTGGCAAATATTGAGGCCGCGGTCCCGAACGGCGCCGGTGACGTCCAGGAATTCCCACTCGTAGAGCGCCGGTTCGAGCTTGAGGCGCAGCAAGCCCTGAATGGAGAGAAACACTTCCGAGTGTGTGGCGGCTCGGGCCCGCTGGTAAGGCGTCGCCCCGCCGGTACCCGCGATGAACAGCCGGATGCCCTTGGCCGGGTCGGCCTTGCCGCCCGAATCCTGCGGCGCGTGGCGCTCGTAAACGTGATCGTGGCCCGCCACGACAACATCCAGGCCGAGGCCGTACATCATCTCCCACAGGTCGCGCTGGTTCGGGTTCGGCCCATTCGGGCCGGACGAGTCGAAGGGGTGATGCATGACCGCCATCGCGCAACGCGAGGTGTTGCTCTGCAGTTGCTGGCGCGCGAACTCGTACTGCGGTGAGTTGCGTGTCATCGGCAGGTTCGAATTGAGCATCAGCACCTGCCAGCTCGACTCGCGGATCGCATAGTAGCCGCGCCGCTCGGGACCGGCTCGCTCGCCGAAGTAGGTGAAGTAGCCGGCGGCTCCAGGCGTCTCGTATTCGTGATTGCCCGGCGACGCCCACGACCGCGATTTGAACCGCCCGAGGTCGGGGTCGAAGCACCGCATGTATTGCTCCATGCTGCCGCTCGGATACGCGATGTCACCCGCCAGCAGCAGATCACCGCCCTGTTCGGCAAGCAGCCGCGACAGTTGCGCCATCACCGGCGACCCGCAGAAGCCGGTGTCGCCGACGACGTTGATCCAATTGGACGTCGTCGTGTTCGGCGGTAGAGGCGTGCTCACCGGCGGAGACGAATTGCTCGCCGGCGGCTCGGTTGTAACGGGAGTCGGCGACACGGCCGATACGGGTGATGCGGGTGTGGACGGGCCGCCGCCGCTACACCACGCGGTGGCCAAGGCACATCCCATTACCAACATCAGCCCGAGGGGGCGCGGCGAATAGGACAGCATTGGACTTAGAAGATTCCTAGAGCAATGTTAAACCGGGTGGCCTGTGGCCTCGTCTATATTTATTACCCGTGAAGAAATACCTGGTAACCCTGATTTTGGTTGTGTTTTGGGCGGATTCAGCCCCGGCCCAGGCACAGTCCGCCGACGATTTGTTGGGCGCCCAGACGCTGCAGCGTCTGGATCTATGGGTAAATTCGGCCGACTGGGCCAAGCTCGGCGCCGAATTCCAGGTTAATACTTACTACCCCGCGGATGTGACGTGGAACGGCGTGACCGCGCATAACTCAGGCATCCGCTCCCGTGGGCGCGGCTCGCGCAGCGGCTCCAAGCCAGGCCTGCGGGTCGACTTCGACCGCTACGCCACCGGGCAGACATTTCTCGGGCTGAAGTCGTTCGTGCTCGACAACCTCACGCAGGATCCGTCGGGCGTCCACGAGACGGTGGCGATGGCTTTGCTCGCGCGCCTCGGCATTCCCGCGCCGCGCGAGAGCCACGTCCGCCTCTACGTCAACAACGTCTACTCGGGCCTCTATGCCATCGTCGAGTCGGTGGACAAGAACATGCTCGCGCGCGTGTTCGGCGCGATCGGCGACGACACGCAAAACGACGGCTACCTGTTCGAGTTCAAGTACCAGGACGACTGGCGTTTCTCGAACCTTGGCAGCAGCCTCGAGCCGTACAAGATCCGCTTCGAGGCGACGACGCACGAATCGAAAAGCGACGAAGACAAGTACCGCTTGATCGAAACACTGGTGCGGCTCACCAACGACTCGCCCGCCGATCGAGTCAAGGAATCCGTCGGCGGCCTGCTCGACATCCCGGCCTTCATCCGCTTCCTCGCCGCCCAGACGTTCCTCGCC
>JANOZI010000327.1:0-4515 GCA_031429375.1 Acidobacteriota bacterium
GGGTGGTCCGAGGCCCGCAGCGGGAGCGGGCATTCCCGGATCGGGCTTAAACCGTCCCTCGGATGTGGCGTGGGATCGCGCCGGCAACATCTACATTGCAGACGGCACCGGCAACAACAATCGCGTGGCCAAGTTCGATAAGGACGGCCGGTTCATCGCGCACTGGGGCTCGACCGGCAACGGCCCGGGCCAGTTCAGCGGCGCAAAGGCGATTGCTGTCGACGCCCAGGGCAATGTCTACGTCGCCGACTCGGGCAACAAGCGCATCCAGGTCTTCGACGGCAACGGCACGTTCAAGTCGGAGTTCGGCAACATCGGCAACCCGATCGCGATGTGCATCACGCGCGGCGCCACGCAGCATCTCTACATCTCACATGCCGGCGACGAAGACGGCATGGAAGACGCGGCGATTTACAAGGTCACGCTCGACGGCAAGGTGGTCGGCAAGTTCGGTTCAGCGGGCAAGCTGCCGGGAGAGTTCGGCCTGGCGAACTCGATCGATTGCCGCAATGAAAACGAGCTACTGATTGGAGAAATGACCAACTGGCGCGTGCAGAAGGTCACTCTTAAGTAACCCGGTCGATCTCAGATTTCAGATCTCGGATGGCAGATCAATTTTGAGATCTGAGATCTGCGATTGATCTGCAATCTGGATTCTGAGATCTGAAATCGACAGCGAGCCGGTTACCGTACTTCCAGTTCACCTCTAATCGCGGCGAAGAATAACTCGGCGATGCGCCTGTATCCTGCTTCGGTAGGATGCAGGCCGTCGCTGCCAATCAGCGTAGCCGCCTCCGCCAGCATCCCGCCGTAGAGATCGACGTAGACGACGCTTTCCTGCCGCGACATGGCTTGCAGCGTGGTGTTGTAGGCGACGAGCTCGCTGGTCGGCGTGGTCGCGCGCGGACGGCCGGCCACCTGCGGCAGCATCGACCCGACGAAGACGCGTGAGCCGCCGGTCTTGGCCGTTTGCACCATGATGCGCATCACGCCCGCGGAAATGTCCGGGCCCACCAGCGGCAAGCCGTTCACGCCCTCCATGATGAGGACCACGTCGGCGCGACTCGACGCAAACACGCCCGGAAAGCGCTGATTGCCGTCTAGAATGCGCTCATTCGGCTCGCCGCTGTTGATCACTTCAATGGACGAGGCCTGCGTCGGATAGGTGGACTGCAAACGGCCTTGTAACACGGCCGGATACGACGCCGCCGGCACCACGATCAGTGCGTGGCTCGACGTTGGCGATCCCGTGATCGGGATCGTGACCTCGCCCGCCGTAAAACTGTCGCCGAACGCGAGAAACCGCGTGCGCGACAGCGTGGGCAGCGGCGTTGGTGTCGGCGTTGGTCCGGTGGGAGTGCTGCCGCCGCAGGCCGATAGCCCGAGGCACAGGGCGAACAGGACAATTGTTCCGCGGCGGGTCAATCCTCTCTAACTTAGCGTGCTGCTAGTAGAGTTCCAGATCGGCGCGGATAGCATCGAAAAACAGCTCGGCCATCCGCCTGTACCCGGCCTCGGTCGGGTGCAACCCGTCGACACCGATCAGCGTCGCGGCGTCGGGCAGCATCGCGGTATAGAGATCGACCAGGACCGCGTCTTCAGCGGCAGCCAGGCGCGCGATGCGCTCGTTCAGTTCCTGGATGCGCAGCACCGACTGCGATCGCTGCCGGCCCTCGAGGGTGGGCACGAGGGTCGCGATGAACACGCGGGTGCCCAAGCCTTCCGCATCCTCGACCATCCTGGTCAAGGCGCGAATGATCGGCTCGATGCCGTCATTGATGCCGTTCACGCCTTCCAGCAGCAAGACCGCTTCCGGTTCGGCCGCCGCGCACGTCGAGGAAAACCGCGCCGCGCCCTGGTCCGCCTGTTCCCCGCCCAGGCCGGCATTCACCACGTCGATGATCGCCGCCTGTTCGCGATACCGCGCGTTCAGCAGGCGGAGGAGCTGTGTGGGATAGGACGCCGACGGCAGGACGACATTGCCGCCCCTGGGAAGCAGCACGCCAGTCCTGGACGCCGGCGCCGTGACTTCACCACTGGTCAGGCTGTCGCCGAAGGCGAGAAACCTCGTGCGCGAGAGCCTCGGGCCGGTCGTGATGACCACGGCGGGCGCGGTGGCGCGTGACGGGCCGGTCGGATGATACGCCTCGCGCGAGCACCCGGCGACCGCCAGGCAGAGCAACAGCGGCAGCACCTCGAGGGCGCCGAACAACGACTCTGCGGCGAGCCAGCCTTCCATAATGGGGAGGCGAGATGATAAGAGGCCGGAGGACCGGGGAACATTTATTTCAAGAAAAAGGGCGGAAGGGTTTCACGGGACTGCCCATTTCGCCGCTCGTCCTCCCGGGCCCTTCGCGTTCGATGGCAATCGGGTCCGACACCGCATTCGTCTCGACGATGCGAATGGAGACCTGATCGCCGATCTTGAGGTCTTGCTTGATCCATTCGATGAACTCGTTGTCGAGAGAGCCCGCGCTGGCGAGGCCGCCCACCCGGAGCTCGAGTTCGTTACTGGACGAGATGAAGGTGAGGGTCGACGACAGCACGCTGATGCCAGCCCGTCCGCTGACGACGGCTGGCCCATCGTTGATTCGCACTTCAAAGCAAAGTGGCACGCTAGGTTCCTCGCCGGGCTAACGATCTGCCGCTTGGGGGAAAGCGGCGGCCGCATCATTGGGGAGGAGTCTATACCGTTACAAGAAGTGCTGGTGTTCTGAACTCTGAACTCTGAACTCTTAACTCTTAACTCTTAACTCTGAGCCGTCCGAACGTATTCGTCCACATTCTTGGTAAGCACATCGAGCGGCACATTCCCGCCGAGCACGACGGTGTCGTTGAACGCCTTCACGTCGAACTTCGCGCCCACTGCGGCCTTGGCGCGTTCGCGCTGGCGATTGATCTCGCTGTGCCCGACCTTGTAGCCGCACGCCTGGCCGGGCCACGAGCAGTAGCGATCCACTTCGCTCGCGACTTCCATTGGATTTGAGCCGTTGACCTCGACGAAGAATTTCACGCCCTGGTCGCGCGTCCAGCGTTTGGCGTGGATGCCGGTGTCGACCACCAAGCGGCAGGCGCGAAACGCAATCGCCTGCAGGTAGCCAAGCCGTGCAACCGGATCGTCGGCGTAGGCGCCGAGCTCGTCGGCCAGCTGCTGCGCATAGAGGGCCCATCCTTCGGAGTAGGCGTTGAACGCGAGCAACTGCCGGATGAGCGGCATGCGGTGGGTGTATTCGCCCTGCCAGATATGGCCCGGGATCGATTCGTGAAACGCCAGATCCGCCAGGCTGTACTTGCTGTGCAGCGACGTGTCCCTCAGATTGATCCAGAATTTGCCAGGGATCTTTCCGTCGATCGACCCGGCGCCGCCATACGCGGTCGGCGCGCCCGGCTCTTCTTCAGGCGGCAGCCGCTTTACCTCCATGTTGGGATTCACCAGCGTATTGAACGCCTTCGGCAACTGCGCGCGAATCCAGCTCAGGCGATTGTCGATGAACGCCATGATCTCCGCTCGCCCTTTGTCGCCCTCGGCGAACTGATAGCGGCGGTCCTTGGCCAGCGCATTCATCCGCTCGCCGACCGTCCCGGTGGTGAAGCCCGCACCCTTCAGGATGGTGTCCATCTGCGCGTGCAGCTGTTTCAGCTCGCTCTGCCCCATGTCATGCACTTCATCCGGCGACATGCTCGTCGTCGTCGACGCCTTCAGGGCCCAGCGGTAGAAGCCGTCGCCGTTGGGCTGCGCCCACATGCCGGCATCGTCTTTGGCCACCTTGCGCTGCGTCTCGAGCTCCGCGATCTGCCGATCGAGCGCCGGCGCCACTTCCTGCGAAGCAATCGTCCGCGCGCGCTCAGCCCAGGTGCCCGGGATCGCCTTCGTCCGCCGCACCAGCGATTCGACCAGCCCGCCGCCGTCGCGCGCGCCCTTCGCCGACATCCGCAGCTGCGGCAGCGCCTTGTCGATCAGAAACGCCGGCGGCACCAATCCTTTGCCGCGCGCGTCCTGGATGCGGCCCAGCTCGCCGTCGAGCTGCTTCGCGTACGACTGCAGGCGCGCGAGATAGGCGTCTGCGTCGGCCGCGTTCTCGATGGGATGATCGCTGTCGAGAAAACGCGGCACGTCGAGATACGCGCCGACGTTCTGGATTACGACATACGGCGTGTTCCGCCAGCTCCCGACGGTGATGTCGCCATACGGCAGCGCGAACCCCTCGAGCGCCGTCGAATATGCACTGCGCACCACTTCCACACTCGTGCGAGTGGCGTGGTCGAGCGCAGCGGTGTCGAACGCCACGGCGCGGTCGAGATCCTGCCGCACCTGGTCGGCGATTTTCTTCTGCCCGGATGCGGATCGATCGGTGAGCTGCGAGCGCAACGCCGCCCTGGCGCCGGTGTCAATGCCCAGCGACGTGGCACCCTCGGGCGCGAAGCGCAGGTAACTCTCGCCAATCTGATCCAGCAGCGCGGCCGCGTCGGCTGCCGTGTTCGGTTTCGCAGCCGTGGGCGCTGCCGATGGCGTGT
>JANOZI010000328.1:0-1775 GCA_031429375.1 Acidobacteriota bacterium
GCCGAGGCCGGCAACCGCTCGGCGGCGAGCGATGCCGGCGTGGCGGTCGGGCTGCTCGAAGCGGCCGCGGCCGGGGCCGAGGCCAACGTGCAAATCAACCTCGAGGGCCTGAAAGACGAGGGCTTCAACGCGAACGTGTCGTCCGAAGCGGCGCGGCTGGCGGCAGAGCTGGCGGCGGCGGCACGCGCGGCGCGGCAGGCGTTAGCCCGGCCTATTCATGAAGGCCCCCACTAGTCTAGTCCGCCCTTCGGGCTTCGACTCCGGCCCGATTCTCGGGCCTTCGCTCAGGACTTTTAGCGGATCGGTGAACGCCGGATCCCGGGCATCAGCCGGGTGCTGGCATGCGGGTTGAAGCGGAAGTTGCGAGAGTAGATGCCCGGCAGCAACCGCACCTCGGTTTCGTAGGTGATGTCGACGAAGAGATCCGGGCCGACCTGCTTGATCGTCAGGTTCTCGGGGCCCACAGGGAGCCCCTTATTCCTGGCCAGCTCGGTCACCGTGTCCGTGATTTGCTGATCCGTGGAGTTCGGCGCGAAGATCAACGCTTCGTGCACCGCGTCCTCGAACTGATAGTTGGTAAGCGCGGCCATGCCCGCCTGGAAGGCGGCGGTCAGGAAGGCGAGCGCGATCAGGATCTTGATGATGGTCTTCATGTCTTGTACACAGGCGACCGGGGGTACGCATCGCCGGCCTTACCGGGCCTTATCGGCCGTTAGAGTTAAAAGTTAAGAGTTACGAGTTAACAGCCACGTTCAGAGTTCTCAACTCTGCACTCTTAACTCTGCACTCTGCACTCTTAACTCTGCACTCTTCAGTGGATTTGATGGAAGAGACGGTCCCAGCGCGTGCCAAGAAACGACGTCGCGGTCGAACCGTCGTCGGGCGTGTCGAACGACCAGTAGATGAACAGCGCCCGGCCCTTGATATAGGACTGCGGCAGGAAACCCCAGTAGCGGCTGTCCTGGGAGTCGTCGCGGTTGTCGCCCATCATGAAATAGTGGCCGGCCGGCACGGTGACCGGACCATAGCGGCGCCGGAGGTCCGCCAAGGCGCTGTCGCCGTCGCCGGACGGCGGAAACAGGTAATGCGCATAGGGCTCGACGAGCGGCGTGCCGTTGATGGAGACGACCTGGCTTTTCAGCTCCAGCGTTTCGCCGGGCAGGCCGATCACGCGCTTGATGAAATCGCGTTCGGGCTCTTCCGGGAACTTGAACACGATGACGTCGCCGCGCTGAATGTCGCGCATTGGCAGCAGCGCGCGCTCGATCGGGGTCGCGGCCGGCGCGAAGATGAACTTGTTGACCAGCAGGTGATCGCCGACCAGCAGGTTGGGCTTCATCGAGCCGGTCGGGATCTTGAAGGCCTGGAACACGAACGTGCGCACGAACAGCGCGAGGATCACGGCGACGAGGATCGACTCGAAGTATTCGCGCGCCGTCGATTTGTGAAACTCGGTCGTGGTCATCAATCGTCCCCGATCTTCAGCACGGCCAGGAAGGCTTCCTGCGGGATGTCGACGGTGCCGACACGCTTCATGCGCTTCTTGCCTTCCTTCTGTTTCTCCAGCAGCTTGCGCTTGCGGGAGATATCGCCACCATAACACTTGGCGAGCACGTTCTTGCGCAGCGCCTTGACCGATTCGCGCGCGATCACGCGGGCGCCGATGGCGGCCTGGATCGCCACCTCGAACATCTGCCGCGGAATCAGCTCGCGCATCTTCGCCGCCAGCTGGCGGCCGCGGTCGTAGGCGCGGTCGCGGTGCACGATGATCGACA
>JANOZI010000329.1:0-2483 GCA_031429375.1 Acidobacteriota bacterium
TTGACGATGGAGCACGTGGTCTACAGCCAGGTGTACCTCGTTGACATGGCGCACTACGACGCGATGGAGCGCGGATGGAGGGAGTTTTTTCCCAAAGCACCGCCCGCACGCGCGGTGCTCGGCGTCTACAGACTCCCAACCGACATCGCGGTCGAGATCAATGCCGTCGCGTTTCGTGACCGTTCACGCACGAAGCTGATCGTCCCGGCTGGATATCCATCGAATCTGTCGTGGACGCCCGGGGTGATGGCGGGCGACCGCCTGTACTTGTCAGCAGCGCTTGGGTCGGACCTGTCCTCAGGCAGGGTTGCAGTCGATTCGGACGCCCAGGTCCAACTGGCATTCGACACCATGAGACGGACCCTGGTGGCGGCCGGAATGGACTTCCGCCATGTCGTGTTCGTCAATCCGTACCTGACGGACCAGGCGTCACGCCAGATGAATGCCATCTACGCAAAGCACTTCGAGTTCGGCAACACGCCGGCGCGCGCGACCATTCGGGTCACGAGCCTCCCGGGCGGGAATTCCATCGCGCTCACTGGAGTGGCGGTTGCGGACCTGTCGAAACGACTCGCGGTCAGGCCGAAGAACATGAGCCCGAGCGCGACGGCCAGCCCGTGCGTCTTTGCCGGCGACACGTACTATTGTTCGGCCAAGGGGCCATTCACGCCCGGGCCTGCCTCGAGCACCGTCGAAGGACCGCGGACCCTGCAGGGCATCTGGGTCGGAACCGTCGAAGCGCAGGTCAGGCAGACGATGCGGAACCTGCTCGACGGGCTGGAAGAAGCCGGGTTGAAGTTGTCCAACGTGGTTGCGACGAATGTCTACCTGGACGATATGGACGACTTTCCACGGATGAACAAGATCTACGCGCAATACTTTCCGGAGGTCCCGCCGACGCGCACGACGGTGGCGCAGCTGGCGCCAACGGACCGCACGGCACGGAACGAGGACACCTATCCGGCGCTCGAACAAATTTCGCTGATTGCGGTGAAGTAGGAGAAATCATGACTGACAAAGAGACGGCGGGGGTGACGCGGCGCGAGCTGTTCCTGGCCGGAAACGCCCTCGCCATGCCGGTTCTGCTGGGCGGCGTGAGAGCCGGCGCGGAGGCGGGACCGCTGACTCCGGGGCCGCAGATCTACCAGTCAATCGGCGTCGAACCGATCATCAATTGCCGCGGGACGTTCACGATCATCGGCGGGTCGGTGGAACGTCCCGAGGTCCGCGCCGCGATGGATTCAGCGTCGCGCTACTTCGTGCAGATGGACGAATTGGCGGACGGAGTCGGGCAGCGGCTGGCCGAGCTCACGGGCGCCGAGTGGGGCATGGTGTCGGCCGGGTGTGCGGCCGGACTGAAGCACGTCACGGCAGCGTGCGTGACAGGCGGCAACCCTGAGAAGCTCACGCGCATTCCCGACCTGACCGGTTTCGAGAAGACCGAGGTCATCATCCCCCAGTCGTCGCGAAACGTCTACGACCACGCCGTGCGCAACATCGGTGTCACCGTCATCACGGTGAACACACCCGCGGAGCTCGAGCGAGCCATCAATCCACGCACGGCGATGATCTACATGATGTCCGACAGTGAGCCCACCAGCCCGCTCTCGCTGGAGGCTGTGGCGACAATCGCGCGACCGAAGAACATCCCCATCCTGGTCGATGCGGCTGCCGAGATTCTGACGATTCCATCCGTCCACCTGCAGAAGGGAGCCACGGTTGTGGCGTACAGCGGGGGCAAGGCGATCTGCGGTCCGCAGTGCGCCGGGCTGCTGCTGGGCCGCAAGGACCTCCTGATGTCGGCGTGGCAGGCGAGCGCGCCGCACCATGGTCCGGGGCGCGACAACAAGGTTGGGCGCGAGGAAACGCTCGGGATGGTGGCGGCCGTCGAGGCGTGGGTGAAGCGCGATCACGAAGCCGAGTGGAAGACGTGGCTCTCGTGGCTCGACAACATCTCCAAGCGCGTATCGGCGATCGAGAGTGTGACGACGTCCGTGCGCGAGCCGACCGGCCTCTCGAACAAGAGTCCCGCGCTGACCATTACGTGGAACACGGCAAGACTGCACATCACCGGCGAAGAAGTCGCCGAGGAGCTGGCGAGAACCAAGCCGAGGATTGCGCTCGGCGGCGGCGGTGGCGGTCGGGCCAGCGGCGCCGATCCCGGGACCACGTCGATTTCGGTCACCGCCTGGATGATGCAGCCCGGCGACGACAAGATCGTGGCGGAGCGAATCTTCTCGGTGCTGTCGGCGACGCGCGGCCCGCGAGCCACGGACATGCCTGCCCCGTCGGCGAACGTGAGCGGCCGGTGGGACGTGGACATCGAGTTCTTCAGCAGCAAGAGCCGGCACACGCTGGTCATCGAACAGGAAGGCAATTGGATCCAGGGCTCGCACCAGGGGGATTTCACGGTGCGGGACCTGGTGGGCATGATCGAGGGCAACGAGGTGAAACTCCGCAGCGTCGAACGCCGCCCCGGCAGC
>JANOZI010000330.1:0-2255 GCA_031429375.1 Acidobacteriota bacterium
ATCGGATCGTCGGCGCCGCTCACCCACGCATCGTGGTGATTGCCGAAGATGATCCACTCGTCGGCTCGCGTCGAACCCGGAATGGTGACCATCACGTTATAGAGCGGACGGTTCTTCCACTCGAATGCCAGCTTCATGTGCAGCTGCGCGGGACCGGGGCCGAGGTGGTATGTCACCGGCAGGGCGCCGCGCCATTCCACCGGAGCAACGGGTCCCTTGAGCTGCTGCAGGATCGGCAGCGCATCCCCATAGGAAATCGGCAGCACCGGAATTTTCAGAATGGTCTGTGAATCTTCGCGGCGGTTCTTCTTGCCGCCCGCTTCGCTGCCCCATCCCGGCGTGATCGGGTCGCCCGGGTGCACCGGCATGTCCATCACGCTGCCGCGCTGCGCGCCGAGCGCCGGCCGGTACGGCCCTGCCGGATAGACGTCCCCGGCAAAGTAGCCGTCGTCGCGCGGGTCCGAATAGATCAAGCAGCCGATGGCGCCGTTCTCGTAGGCAACCTTCGGCTTGATGCCGCGCCAGCCGGCACCGTAGCGAGCGATCACGATCTTGCCCTTCACGCTGATGCCGAGCTCTTTCAGCTTCTCGAAGTCCGCGGGCATGCCGTAGTTCACGTAGACGACCTCGCCGGTGACATCGCCGTCGCCCGAGTACGCGTTGTAGAGCGGCGTCTGATCGCCCGAATCAGGATCCTCGGGCAACACCGGCTCTTTGATCTTGAGCGTGTACTTCACCGGCGCGACGAGCTCTACGCTCGTCTCGAGCGGCCACGGCATCATCGCCTCGAACTCTTCGATGCGGGCGTCAAGGCCGAACGACTTGAACTTCGCCAGCGCCCAGTCCGCCACTTTCTTCGACGAAGGCTGGCCGGCCACGTGCGATTCGCCCGCCATGGCCTCCATGTATTCCTTCAGCCTCGCGGCGTCAGGAATCTTTCGATACTGCTCCTCCCGCTGCCGCTCGGCCGCCACGGCGTCGTCGGGAAAGCCTCGAAGACCTGGTGATTGCGCGTGGGTTTGCGAGAGTGCGAGCGCGGCAAACGTGACCGACAGGGCAAACGGAAGAGCTCGGGGCATCCCGCAACTATAAACCCTACTTTGCGGTATCCTCGCCGGATGACTTACGCGCCTCGGGCCCTCGCCAGTGCCGCCCTGTTGTCTCTGATTGTCGCCGGGCCGAACGCGCGGGCGCAGGCCCCGGCCGCGACTGTTCCGGCCGCCCCGCCGACGACGGTGGTGCAGAAGGTGCGCGATGCGATCGCCGAGAACGACTTCAAGAAGGCCGAGAAGGTCGTGCTCGACGAGATCAACGACAAAGGCACGACCCCGCTGGCGATCGAGGCGTTCTCCTGGCTGGGGCGCGGCGCGGTCGCCGCAAAGAAATACGACGAGGCGATGGCGTACTCTCAGCGGACCTACACGATCGTCGAAGAGCAGCTCAAGACGCGCAAGCTCGATGACGAGCCGCGGTTGCCGATCGCGCTCGGCGCCGCGATCGAAGTGCAGGGCCTGGCGATGGCCGGCCAGGGCAACCGTTCCGAAGCGATCCTCTACCTGCGCCGCGAGCTCGACACCTACAAGACCACGTCGCTCGTCGAGCGCATCAACAAGAACATCAACGTGCTGAGTCTCGAGGGCACGCCGGCGATGCCGCTCGAAAGCAGCGAGTGGATCGGCAGCCCCCGCCCGATCAGCGCCGAGCTGAAAGGCAAGCCCGCGGTCGTGTACCTG
Source organism: Acidobacteriota bacterium (assembly GCA_031429375.1). Classification (GTDB taxonomy): domain Bacteria; phylum Acidobacteriota; class Vicinamibacteria; order Vicinamibacterales; family UBA2999; genus 12-FULL-67-14b. Next base: position 1,734 of record JANOZI010000330.1, read on the forward strand.
TGGGCGCACTGGTGCGGCGACTGCAAGATCCAGGGCCCGATTCTCGAGGCGCTCTATAACAAGTACAAGAACACCGGCCTGACGATCATCGCGCCGACCAAGCGCTACGGCTACGTGGCGCAGCGCAAGACCGCCGGCGTCGAAGAAGAGATGGCGTACATCAAGGAGATCCGCGACAAGTTCTATCCGTGGCTGAGCGCGCACGCCGTGCCGGTCAGCGAGGAGATTTTCGCGAAGTACGGCGTCTCGACGACGCCGACGCTGGTGCTGATCGATCGCGCCGGCAACGTCTCGAAGTACAACCCCGGGCGCCTGTCGGTCGAGCAGCTCGAGCCGCTGATCAGGGCGATCGTCGCGCCGCAAAGCTCCGCGAGATAACGAACGGGCCACAGAGAGACTATGAGCGGGCCTCACGATTAAGCTCCCCAAGGGTGCTTAAACCTGTGAGGAGGCTGTGATGATCGCGATGACCCGCCCGACGGTGAGTGTAAACGAGTCCCGACTGTTCGTGTCGTTCGAGCT
>JANOZI010000331.1:0-2732 GCA_031429375.1 Acidobacteriota bacterium
ACGATTTTCGCGCTGTTCTTGACGCCGAGTTTTTCCAGGACGCGCGTGCGATAAGTGCTGATCGTCTTGACGCTGAGGGACAGCTCTTCGGCGATCTCCGACACGGTCTTTCCCGCGGCGATGTGAGACATGACTTCATACTCCCGGTCGGAGAGCGTCTCGTGCGGCGTGCGCGTGGAATCTGTCTTGACTCCCATCGCCAACGTTTCCGCCAGCGCCGGGCTGACGTATCGCCCCCCCGCGAGGATCTTCCGGATCGCCTTGGCCAACTCCTCCGGAGCGCTTTCCTTCGTCATATAGCCCCCGCCGCCGGCCTTCAGGACGCGAAGGGCAAATTGGTCTTCCGGGTGGGCGCTGAGGACGAGCACCGGGAGTCCGGGCCATTCGGCCTTGAGCTCCTTGAGCAGATCCAATCCGCTCTTTCCGGGCATGGTCATGTCGAGCAGCGCGACGTCCCACTTGGCCTGGCGGAGTTGTACCAGCGCCTGCACGGTATCGGAGGCTTCTCCAAATACGGCGCCGGGAAATTCATCGGAAAGCAGCGCCCGTAAACCACGCCTGACAACCCCGTGATCATCAACGATCAGGATTCGCATCATGCGATGGCGGCGGGCATGGTGCGGCCGCCCGGCGGCGTTTTCCGGAGAGCAAGGGGAACTCGGATCCTTAAACCATAGACTGTTTCCTCCAAGGGGACCCATAGAATCGTGTTCCGGCCACCTCAGCTATCAAATGTGCATGGCTTAGGCGCCTCAGGCACGGTACGCACCACAGGCACGAACACTTCTTTGATCACCGTCTTCCGGCCGGTGATGGTCAGGCCGAACCAGATGCCGAGGGCGGCGAATGTCGCGGCCACCAGCGCCGCATAGATCTCGACCGAGTGCGAGAGCACGAGGAAGCGGTATTCGACGAAGCGCATGGCGACGATCAGGACGCCGCCGCACACGCCGTAGAGAGCGAGGTGTTTCACCCGCAAAGATGATGCTACAGTTCGGAACAATGCGCATCCTCAATGCGGATCAGATGCGCGAGGCCGATCGCCGCACCATCCAGGACATCGGCATCGCCTCGCTGGTGCTGATGGAGAACGCCGGCCGCCAGGTCGTGGCCGCGGTCGAATCCCTCTATCCCGATCTCGCCGAGCGCCAGGTCGCCATCGTCTGCGGCAAAGGCAACAACGGCGGCGACGGCTTCGTGGTGGCGAGAACGCTCCTGCAGCGCGGCATCGACGTCTCGGTGTTCGTGATCGGCCGGGTCAACGAGATCAAGGGCGACGCGCGCATCAATCTCGAGATTCTCGGCCGCATCGGCCAGACGGTGGTCGAGGTCGCCGACGAAACCGCGTGGGAACTGCACGGCGCCGAAATTACCAGCCACGATCTGATCGTGGACGCGATGTTCGGCACCGGATTGAAGACGGCGCTGACCGGTTTCTACGAAACCGTGGTGGCCGACATCAACGCCGCGGGCGTGCCGATCGTTTCGATCGACATGCCGTCGGGCATGTCGGCCGACACCACCGATTTGATCGGCGACGCGATCGACGCCACGGTCACGGTGGCGCTGGGCGCGCCGAAGCTGCCGCTGGTGTTGCCGCCGGCCGAATCGAAGTCCGGCGAGGTGGTGATCGCCGACATCGGCATTCCCGCCGACGTGTTCGAGCAGCTCGAAGGACCGCGCATCGAGCTGCTGACGCGCGATCAAATGCGGCCGCTGATCCAGCCGCGCGCCGCCGACGCGCACAAGGGGGATTTCGGGCGCGTGGTGGTGGTCGCCGGATCGACCGGCAAGGCCGGCGCCGCGGTGCTGTGCGCGTACGGCGCCATGCGCTCCGGCGCGGGCCTCGTCACCGTAGCGTCACCGCGATCGTGCCAGGCGACGATTGCCGCGCACGCCGCCGAGTACATGACCGAGGGGCTCGACGAAACGCCGACCGGCACCGTCCATTTCTCGGCGGTCGATGCCGTCGTGGCCATCGACGCCGACGTGATCGTCGCAGGCCCGGGCCTCGGCCGCGGCGAGGGCGTGACCACGTTCGTGCGCGAGCTGCTCGACAAGTGGGAAGGGCCGCTGGTGCTCGACGCCGACGCTCTTAACGCGTTTGCCGACGAGCCGTCGCGGCTGGTCGGACGCGAGGGCCGCGATCTGATCATCACGCCGCATCCGGGAGAGATGGCGCGGCTGGTCGGATGCACCGTCGAAGATCTCCAGGCGGATCGCATCGGCATCGCGACCGACTTCGCCAAGCGCCACAAGCTGTATGTCGTGCTGAAGGGCTATCGCACGCTGGTGGTGACGCCCGACGAGAAGGTGTTCGTCAACCCGACCGGCTGCCCCGGCATGGCGACGGGCGGCACTGGTGATGTGCTGGCCGGCATGCTCGCCGCATGGCTGGCGCAACTGCTCGATGCCGAAGCGGCCTGCCGCCTCGCCGTCTACCTGCATGGCGCGGCGGGGGAGTTGGCCGACGCCGACAATGGCGAAGTGTCGATGACCGCGGGCGACCTGGCGGATCACATCGGCGATGCCATTCTCGAGCTGACCGCGCGGCGGCGTGTCCCCGCGAACAAGAGCGAGTGAGCGCCCAGCACTTCATCTCCAACAGCGAAGCCGAGACCCGCGCGATCGCGGCCGGTCTTGCGGCGGGGCTCCGGCCCGGCGCGGTGGTGCTGTTATCCGGTGATCTCGGCGCCGGCAAGACCGCATTCGTACGCGGCCTCGCCGAGGGG
>JANOZI010000332.1:0-3937 GCA_031429375.1 Acidobacteriota bacterium
GCAAGAATATCCGCACGGTGGATGGGCTGTCGCAAGGCAGCACGCTTCATCCGGTGCAGCAGGCGTTCTGCGACAACGACGGCCTGATGTGCGGCTTCTGCACGCCGGGCTTCGTGATGTCGACGGTCGCGCTGCTCGAGAAGATCCCCAACCCCACCGCGGAGCAAGCGAAGAAAGCGCTGGATGGAAACCTGTGCCGGTGCGGCACGAACATCGGCGTGCTCAAGGCCGCCCTGAGCGCGAAGGGGGTGGTGCGTGGATAATCAAACGCCGGCGGCGCCTGCGCCGCATCCCAAGTACGCGTGGCCTGAGAAGCCGCGGCTGATCGGCACGCGCGTGTCGCGCATCGACGGCCCGCTGAAAGTCACCGGCCGCGCGAAGTACTCGTACGACATCCTGCGACCGGGCATGTTGTACGGCCGCATCATCCGCTCGCCGCACGCCCATGCGCGGCTGAAGAGCATCGACGCCGCGGCTGCCGAGAAGGCGCCGGGTGTCAAGGCCCTGCTCATCACGATCAAACCGGGCGACAAGGTCCTGTATCCCGGAGAAGAGATTGGCGCGCTCGCCGCCGTGACCGAGCAACAGGCCGCCGATGCGCTGCGCCTGATCAAGGTCGAATGGGAAGTGCTGCCGGCGCTGGCGACGGTGGAGCAGTCGATGCGGCCCGAAGCGCCGCAGGTGTTCACGCCGGCGAACACCCGGCGCGGCACGGCCCAGGAGGACGGCAATCTCGACGCCGGCTTTGCGGCGGCCGCGCACACGGTTGAAGGCACCTACTCGACGCAGGTGCAGACGCACACGTCGCTTGAAACGCACGGCTGCATCTGCGAGTGGAACGCCGACAACCTTACGGCGTGGGTGTCGACGCAAGCCGTGCACGGCACGCGTGAAGGGTTTGCGTCGGGGCTCAAGATCCCCCAGGCCAACGTGCGCGTGATCACCGAATTCATGGGCGGCGGGTTCGGCAGCAAGTTCGGGCCCGACATCCAGGGCCTGCTGTGCGCGCGCGTCGCCAAGGCCGCCGGCGCGCCGGTGAAGATGATGCTCGATCGCAAGGAAGAGCACCTCACCACCGGCAACCGGCCATCGGCGTTCGCGCGGGTGCGGGCCGGCGTCTCGGCCGACGGCAAGCTCACCGCGTTTGATGCGCAAACCTGGGGCACCGGCGGCGCGGGTGCGGGCTCGGATTACCCGCTGCCGTACATCTATGTCTTCCCGAATCGCAAGCGCATGCACACCGACGTCTACATCAATTCCGGCCAGCAGCGCGCGATGCGCGCGCCCGGGCATCCGCAGGGATGCTTCGTGACTGAAGTGCTGATGGACGAGCTCGCCGATCGGGTCCGCATGGATCCGATGGAGTTCCGGCTGAAGAACCTGCCGCCGCTTGCGCCAAATGCGATGTGGGCGAAGTACTTCCCGATGGGCGCGGAGCGGATCAACTGGAAGAGCCGTCACGTCACCGGCGACCCGACCCCCGGGCCCATCAAGCGCGGGCTGGGCTGTTCCGCCAACCGGTGGGGCGGCGCGGGCCAGGGCGCGCGGGCGCATTGCGAGATCGGATCCGACGGCAGCGTCGTGATGCGCTGCGGCACCCAGGACATCGGCACGGGCAACCGCACGATCATGGCGATGGTCGTCGCCGAAACCCTCGGGCTCGAGGTCAACCAGGTCACGATCGAGCTGGGCGACAGCAACCAGCCGTTTGCTCCGGGCTCCGGCGGATCGACGACGGCCGCCGCGGTGATGCCGGCGATGCGGGTGACGGCAGGCAAGGCGCGCGACGCATTGTTCGAGCGGATCGCGCCGCAGCTGGGTGTTCCCCTCGAACAGATCAGTGTCGGCGTCGGCACCGTTGTCGCGGGTTCACGCAGCATCACCTGGCGGGAGGCGTGCAAGATGTTGGGCACCGTGCCGGTGTCGGTCGATGGCCAATGGGAGCGCGGGCTCTCGGCGGGCGGCACGAGCGGCGTGCAGTTTGCCGACGTCGAGGTCGACATCGAGACCGGCATCACCAGGGTCAGAAAGATCGTGTGCGTGCAGGACTGCGGATTGATCGTCGACCTGAAGACCGCCGAGACGCAGTGCTACGGCGGGATCATCAGCGGCCTGAACTACGCGGTGTTCGAGGAGCGCATTCTCGATCGCAACACCGCCGTCATGGTGAACCCGAACATGGAGTGGTACCACATGGCCGGCCAATCGGACATTCCCGAGATCGACGTGGTGCTGGTCGATCAGCCGGAGCGCGGCGTCATCGGGATCGGCGAGCCGCCGGCGGTGGCCACCGCGGCGGCCGTCGCCAACGCGATCCGCAACGCCACCGGCGTGACGTTGCGGTCGATTCCGATCACGCCCGACAAGTTACTGACGGAGCTCGAGCGAGCGGGAGGCACGAATTGAAAGCCTTTGCCTACGTGAATGCAACGACTGAGAAAGAGGCCATCGCCGCTCTGACCCCTTCGACTCGCGACCCTTCGACTCGCGACCCTCTGAGCGATGCTCAGAGCGTCGCTCGCTCAGGGCAGGGCGCTCGAGTCTTGCCAATGGCTGGCGGTATGGACCTGCTCGGCCTCATGAAGGACTACATCGTCTCGCCCGATCGCGTCGTCAGCATCAAGGGCCTCGATCAAACCATCGCGGGCGCCGACGCCGGCATTCGCATCGGCGCGGCGGCGAAGATTGTCGACCTGGCCGAGCACGCGCTGGTGCGGAAGATCTACCCGGCACTGGCCACCGCGGCCGAGAGCGTCGGCACGCCGCAGATTCGCAACATGGGGACCGTCGGCGGCAACATCATGCAGCGGCCGCGCTGCTGGTACTTCCGCAACGAAGAGTTCAATTGCCTCAAGAAGGGCGGCTCGCGCTGCTTCGCCGTTGAGGGCGAGAACCAGTTTCACGCAATCTTCGGCGATGGGCCCTGCCACATCGTTCACCCGTCGAGCCTGGCGGTGCCGGTGATCGCGTACGGCGGCAAGTTCCGCGTCGCCGGGCCAAACGGATCGCGCGAGATCGATGCCGGCGAGTTCTTCCAGATGCCGAACACGAACCTCTACGGCGAAAGCGTGCTGCAGCCGAACGAAATCATCACGCACGTGATTCTGCCGCCGCCCGGACAGCGCAGCGCCGGCTACGAAGTGCGGTTCAAGCAGTCGCACGACTGGCCGCTGGCGATGGCCTCGGTGAATCTCGTGATGGCCGGCCAGACCGTGAAGTCGGCGCGCATCGTGCTGGGTGCGGTCGCGCCGGTGCCGTGGCGGGTGCAAGCGGCGGAGCGGGTGCTCGCGGGCAAGACGATCAGCGAAGCGGTTGCCGTCGAAGCGGCGAACGCCGCGCTGGCCGGCGCCAGGCCGATGAGCGGCAATGCCTATAAGATTCGCATCGCCAAGACGGCGGTCAAAAGAGCAATACTTCGCGCCGCAGGGCTCGCGTGAAGTTCAGAGTTCAGAGTTTAGAGTTTAGAGTTCAGATGGTCGGGGTCTGGAGCAGAGGTTCTTAACTCTTAACTCTGCACTCTGCACTCTGCACTACAAGGATCATTTATGGATACGCCAAAGCCGTCGTCGCCGCTGGTCAACGAGCATCACTGCGGCAACCTGCGGCACAAGGGCATGTATGTGATGTCGGTGCCGGATCCCGACGAGTTCAAGTTCTACGATCGCTATGACGCCACGCACTACTGGTGCACGTGCACGCAGAAAGCGTTAGGGCCGGATGGACTGTCAGTTCACCCGTCAACGTGCAAGCACGGTGGCGATCGCGGTTGTTGCGAATGACCGGTGCCGGGAGGCGGCGGAGGGAGGGATGCCGTACCCCCATTCAAGAGAGGCGTGATGCGCCGGATGGTAACGCGGCGATTCTGGCGCTCCGGTCCGTCCGTAGGAATCTTTAGATATTGCTCGCCGTAACCTTGCGAAGTGAGATTTTCCGCAGC
>JANOZI010000333.1:0-1832 GCA_031429375.1 Acidobacteriota bacterium
TTGTGCCCGGACTGTGCCCGTGAACGCTTCCCTGAGCACGTGGCCCCGCCGGCCAGTCCGCCCTGAAGCCCTCAGGGAGACGCTTCGGCCCTGGCTTTCACCGCCCTCAGCCACGTGATCCGCAGGATCGCACTGCCCGGATAAACGACGCGCCAGTACCCCGTGAAGCGCCTGAGCGTCCGTGGATCGGTGGCGAACACCCGCGTCTCGGTCACGACGCGGCACGCCGACGGGCCATCGGGTTCGACCAGGAAATTCATGGTCGCCTTGGCCAGCCCCGGCTGGCGAATCTCCTTGAACAGTTCGGGCGTCGGCGGGCCGCCGAGCCGAAGATCGCGCGGCCTGATCACCGCGGCGCCGACCACGACTTCTCGCGGCGGGTCGTCGGCCAGCAGCAAGAAGCCGCCCGTCACCGCCACATCCAGGATCGGCCGGCGTTCCGGCGCGTTCAGGATGCTTTCGGGACCGGGCCGGCCGAAGCGCCGAATCCACGTGAAGGTCTGGAACAGCGCGATCTCGTTCGCGGTGACCGCCCGGATCGCGGCGTAGACGCGCTCGGCGGGTGCGTTGATTCGGATTTCGTGATGCTCGCGGAATTGGAACTCCGGCGCGAAGTCATCGATGCGCGATCGCCGTGGCGCGCTCGTCGTCAGGCCCGGAGTGATGGTCCACACCGCGGCGACCGCCATCGCTGCGACGATCACGAGTCGCACGGCACGCCCGCGACCGCGCAGCCTCAGCCTCGGCAGCGGCCGGACGATCGCCCACGCGCCAATCAGGATGGCGATCGATCCGCAGTAGAAGATGGTCGACCAGAGTAAATCGAGCAGTGCGGCCCCCGTGCGAGGCAACCCTGTCTTCAGGGCCGCCGATTATCGCGGAACAATCGCGCGCGCTGTCGCCCACAGCCAGGTGAGGCAGATGACCGACGTCAGCGCGACATCGCTCGGCCAGTGCAACCCCAGCGCGACCCGCGCGAGGCAGCCGGCGAGCAGCACGAGTGACGCGGCGACCATGACGACGCCGTTGAGCGGGGTCGCGGCCTTTCGGGCCGACAGCACGGCCAGGGTCCCGAACGTCGCGCAGAAAAAGGTAATGGTGGTGGACGGAAAGCTGAAGCCGCTCGGGTTGCCCACGACCGTGATCAAATTGCGCGAGGGCCGCGGCCGGCCGAAGAGTGCCTTCGTCGACTCGGCGGCAAACTGCTCGAGCGCCATCGCAACGGCGGCGATCGCCAGGCCTCGCCATCCGGCGACGACGAATGACAGCAGCGCCGCCAGCACCATCACGAAATACTTGATGGGCGGCGGTGCGAGGCTGCTGATTGGTGTCGCCCACCAGGATGGAGTGGGCGACGCCCGCTGGATCGCGTGTGCGACGGCGACGTCGCCCGCGAAGTAGGGCTCCATCGCTACCGCGACGCCAATCAAGACGGTAACGGCGGCGGCCAGCGCGAAGGGGAGCAGCAGCGATCGCCCGGCGAATCGTTCCTGAGCGCGTGGGATCGCGGCACCAGCCATGTGCGCCTCACTGTACCGTAAAGGGATGTTCGACAAACAGCGAGCGCAAGCCCTTCAGGTCGTCGCGGCCGATGGTCCGCCAGATCGCGTTGCGGCCTTCCGGGTAGGCGAGGACCGTGATGCGGCGCCGCTTGGCGAATGCCAACAGCGCTTCCGGGTCGAGCGTGAGCGATTCATCGCGCAGACGACCCGCTGCAGCAGCCTGCGTCAGCGTGTTATCGAGGTAGCCGCGAATGATGTCGATCGCGGCCGGCTCGAGCGACCAGACCAGAGTTTCGATGTTGGCGATCCGCTCGGCGTCTTGCGGCGGCA
>JANOZI010000334.1:0-9102 GCA_031429375.1 Acidobacteriota bacterium
GATAGCATTCACGGCCTGAGGTGCCTGTCATGCCCCGACGAACGTCTCTCGCTGTCCTTCTCGCGGCCATCGCCGTGATGGCCGCGGCCGTCGCCGCCGATGCCTCGCCCGTCAAGCTGGCGCGGCATCCCGATTACAACGCGGGCCGGGTCACGTTCAGTTATCTCGGCGACATCTGGATTGCGAACGAAGACGGCTCCGCCGTCCGCCGCCTCACCGACAACCGCGCGCGCGAAATCTACCCGCGCTTCTCGCCCGACGGACGCCTGATCGCGTTCTCGTCCAATCGCTACGGCAACAACGACGTGTTCGTGGTGCCGATCGAGGGCGGGGCGCCGCGCCGGCTCACGTTCCACACCGGCACCGACGAAGTGGTCGGCTGGTCGCGCGATTCGAAGTCGGTGATGTTCCGCGCCGCGCGCGGTGTCGGCGCGTTTCCGAACGTGGCGACGCTCCACATCATCGCGGTCGCCGGCGGGCAGGAACAGCCGATGCCGGTCGACTGGGGCTACTCGGGCAGCTTCTCGCCTGACGGGCGATCGCTCGTCTTCAATCGGCATCCGTCCACCTGGTCGCGGCGGCACTATCGCGGCAGCTATGCGGCGGACCTCTGGGTCGCGAGTATCAACGACAAGAGCTACACGCCGCTGCTCGGCGACGAGCGCTACAACCGCTACTGGCCGATGTGGGGCGCGGACGATGCGATCTACTTCGTTGCCGATCCGCTGCCAAACGAGAAGAGCGTCAAGCCCGGCAGCCCCGAGGTCCGCGCCAGCGTCAACAACATCTACCGGCTTCCCGTGAAGGGCGGCCAGCCCGTGCAGGTCACCAAGCACGCCGACGGCAGCCTGTTCTGGCCGTCGATGTCGAGCGACGGCAAGGTGATCGTCTACGAAGCCGGCTTCGGCATCTGGAAGCTGGACGTTGCGACCGGCCGCACCAACGAGATCAAGATCGACATCAACACCGACGAGAAAGAGAACGAAGAACGGGTCGTGACGGTGACCGACGAGGTCGACAACTTCGACATCTCGCCGTCGGGGCGGCGCGCGGCGATTTCGGTGCGCGGCCAGATCCTGACCATTGCGACCGAGCGCGGCGACATCAGCCGGGTCAATCCGGATCAGATGGCGTCGCGCAACCAGCTGCCGAAATGGTCGTTCGACGGCAAGTGGATCGCCTTCCAGTCGGACCGATCGGGCCGCGACGAAATCTGGATCTCCGATCCCGAAGGCCGTACTCCCAAGAAGATCACCGACTTCGACAACGAAAAGGGCGCGCCGCTGTGGACGCCGGATTCCAAGTCGCTGCTCTATGTCGCGGCCGGCAAGCGGCTCTACAACTACAGCGTCGCCGACGGCAAGACGACGGTCGTGACGTCGAACGACATCGGGCGGATCGGCTCCGTGTCGGTGTCGCCCGACAGCAAGTGGGTCGCGTTCGCGAAGCAGGATCGCACGCTGCGCTCGCACATCTACATTGCGCCGGTGGGCGGCGGTGACGAGCGCCACATCTCGGACGACAGTCTTCTCTACGCCGAGAACGACGCGGCGTGGACCGCCGACGGGCAGTACCTGGTGTTCACGTCAACCGAAGGGTTCAGCAACGGCATTGCCACGCAGGGCGGCATCAACGCGACTACCGAGCTCTGGGTGCTGTCGCTGCGCGACCGCGATCGCGATCCGGCGAACCGCGATATCGACAACGAGGCACAGGGACTGGCGGCGCAGGCCGAGGCGCGGCAGAACGCCAACCGCGCCGGCGGCGCGGCGGCGGCGCCGCCGGACGTGCGGATCGACTTCGGCGGGCTGGCGCGGCGCGCCAAGCAGCTCACCGTGCCGGGTAACGCCATCGGCGGGCTCACGCCCGCGCCCGAAGGGCCGTCGGTCGCGCTGACCATCACCAATCGCGTGGCCGGCGGTGGTCCGGGCGGCGGCGGTGGCGGCGGCGCCGATCCGGGCATGTTCATCATCAACGTCGAGAGCGCACAGCTCACCCGCGTGCCGCGTCCGGCGCCGGGCGCCTCCACCGACGAGGCCCCGGCAACTCCGGGCGGCGGCGGCGGGTTTGGCGTCGGGCCCGGCTTCGTGTTCGCGCGCGACGGCCGCACACTCTACTACCGATCGGGCAATGGTCTGTATGCCGCCACGATCAATCCCAATGCGGGCGCAGCGCCAGCGGGCGGCGGCGGGCGTGGTGCCGGCGGGCGCGGCGGTGCGGCGGCGGAAACACCAGATCCCGCGGGCGGCAACGCGACGGCGCGGCGCGTGACCTACTCTGTGAACCTCGAAGTCGATCACAAGGCGCTGCGCGCGCAGGTGTTCAACGAGGGCTGGCGGATCATGAAGCACCGCTTTTACGACGCCAAGATGCACGGCGCCAACTGGGAGGAGTTCAAGAAGATCTACGCGCCGCTGCTCGATTACCTGGTCGATCAAGACGAGCTGCATACCGTCATGATGATGATGATCGGCCAGCTCAACGCCTCGCACACCGGCGTCAGCCCCGGTCCCGCCACCGGCGAGCGTTCACCTCAGACCCGCTACCCCGGCTTCGACGTCGTCGCCGACGCGTCGGGTTTCTACAAGGTGGGACGCCTCTACAAGGATGGCCCCGCCGACAAGGACTACCTGAAGATCAAGCAAGGCGATTTCATCATCGCGGTCGATGACCGCGACCTCAAGACGACCGACAACTACTGGGAGCGCTTCACGCTGGCGTCCGGCCAGAAGTTTCACTTCCTGATCAACGACAAGCCGGCGAAAGAGGGCGCGTGGGAAGTCACGATCACGCCGGTTACCGGCCAGGCCTTCAGCGATCTTCAGTACGCGCGGTGGGTGAGCGATCGCCGCGACATGGTGGCCAAGGCCAGCAACGGCGAGATCGGCTACCTGCACATTCGCGCCATGGATGCGCCCTCGCTCAGGCAATTCCAGCTCGACCTGGCGGCGAACCGGACCAAGCGCGCGCTCGTGATCGATCAGCGCTTCAACGGCGGCGGCGGCATCGACCAGGAACTGCTGAGCATTCTTGCCGGACGCCAGTATCAATACACCATGGGCCGCGACGCCGGGTTCCAGCAGCCGCGGCCGCAGAACTTCTACGGCCCGATGGTGGTGATGCAGAACGAGCGCTCGGCGTCGGACGCCGAGATGTTCCCCGCCGGCTTCAAGGCGCTGGGCCTCGGCAAGGTCGTGGGCGTGCCGACGATGGGCGCGGTGATCGGCACGGGGTCGTACACGCTGCTCGACGGTTCGACGATCCGGACGCCCGGCAGCGGCGTGTGGACGGCGACCGGCGAGAACATGGAAAACTACGGCGTGCCGCCCGACGTCTACGTCGACAACACGCCGAATGATTTCCTGAAAGGCCGTGACGCGCAGATCGAGAAGGCCGTCGAGGTGCTGAAAGAGCAGCTCGCCGCCCGCAAGCCCACGTCGCAGCAGCAGTAAACGGCTAAGGCGTCACACGCGGATGTGATCGGCCTCCCAGCGTTTGATCATCTTCTTGATGTCACGCTGGGAGGTCTTGTCATTCAGCGCCGTGCGGCACAGCTCCGGCAGCTCCGCGTCGCTGGCGAAGCGCAGCGCCACCAGCTGACTCCTGGTCAGCTCGTTGAATCGGGCGTTCAGATCCGGCGGGAGCAACCCGGCAAGCCGGAGCCGCATTTCAAGACGGATCAAGCGGTCTTGCGCGGTCAGCGCCTGGATGCGCGCCAGGAAGCAGGTGGTGAGGATCGCGGCCGCGACGAGCACGTTGAACGCCGTGTGGCGCGAGGGCTCTAAATACAAATACCGGATCGCGTTGAGCGTGTTGAGCAACAGCACCGGAACGGCAAAGAAGTGAAACGCTGGCAGCCAGCGGGTGTGGTTCTTGAACGACTGTTCGCTCGCCATAGGGAATGGCCCTCCTCGGGACGGCACAGCTTAACGCAATTCGCGGAACGAAGGTTGGCGCTACACTGCGATGTAGAGGCGGGTCTTTAGACCCGCCTGATCACCGGCCGATCCGGTACAACCGCGTCTGCGTGCGCATGAACAGCGTGCCCGGCGCAAGCGCAGGCGACGCAAAGCTCATCTCGTCGAGGCTGTTCTTCGCCAGCTCCACGTACTTGTCGCCGGCTTCGATCACGAAGGTGTGGCCGTCTTCGCTCAGCAGATAGACGCGCCCGTCCGACGCCCACGGCGACGCCGAGAACGTGTTGCCGCCGCCACCGACCCGCGCCTTGTAGACGTCCTTGCCGGTGGCCGCCTCAGACACCGTGAGAATGCCGTTGTCGTTCACCACGTACATGCGCCCGCGGTAGACGAGCGGCGACGAGGTGTAGGCCGACGCCCGCGGGTGGGTCCACGCCACGAACGCGTTCTGCTCTTCGCCCTTGGCGAGCGAGATGTCGCCGCTGCCGCCCGCCCGCACCGCGAAGACCGGGCGGTTCGACTCGCCCTGCGATCCGGTCGCGAGATACAGCAATCCTCCCGCCGCCAGCGGCGTGGGCGTCGACTGGCCGGTCAGACCGCGAAGGCGCCAGAGCTCGCGACCGTCGAGCCCGTACCCAACCGCGTGTTTGCGGCCCACGACAACCAGCTCGGTGCGGCGCTCATTCTGCCAGATGAACGGCGTCGACCAGCCCGAGCCGGACGGACCCGCGGGAAGATCGCGATCGACCGTCCATAACTGCTTCCCCGATTTGGCGTCGACCGCGGCAATGAACGACTTCCCATCGTTATCGTGCAGCACGTAGACGCGTCCGTCATGCGCCACGGGTGACGAGGCGGTGCCGAAGTCGAGGTACATCGGCTGTGGCTCGAAACGGGCGTTCCAGAGCGGCTTGCCATCCAGCGAGTAGGCGAACAGGCCGACGTTGCCGAAATAGACGTAGAGCCGTTCGCCGTCGGTGGCGGGCGTTTCCGAAGCGAACGTGTTCTTGCGATGGCGGCCGCCAAACGGCGCGCCCTTGTGCGCCTCGCGCTCCCACTTCACACGCCCGGTCCCGGCATCGAAGGCGTACACCATGTAGCGAATCTCGCCGCTCTCGCTGGTCAGCTCGATGTCGCGGGCGACCACCTTCTTCACCACTTCATCTTCCGGCAGACCCTGCTTCGACAGTTCGGCGACGTAGTCGTTGCCGAAGATGCCGGTCTGCGGCGCCTTGAACGCGCCCGGGCTGATCGCGGAGGTGACGAAGACCTGGTCGTCCCACGCCACCGGCGATGACCAGCCGCGTCCTTTGATCTCGACGCTCCACGCCACGTTGGTCGTCGCCGACCACGCTGCGGGCAGTTTGGCCTGGTCGAGAATGCCGGCGCCGGCGGGCCCCCGGAACTGCGGCCAGGCAAGCTCCGGCGTTTTTCGGGCATCGACGGTGGCGATGGCGGCGGCAATCAGGACGGCAAGAATCGGCAAGCGGCGCATCTGATCACGCTAGCACAGACGCCCGGCGACGCTCGAGCCGCGGCCCGGCAAACGAAGGTTCGAGTGTCGTGACGAATGGCGCAGTACAATCCATACATGGCGGCAGAAGCAAAAGCGAAGGGCGGGCTCGAAGACGTTGTCGCAACCTCATCGCGGATCTGTTTTCTTGACGGCGATCGCGGCGTGCTGGCGTATTGCGGCCACGACATCCACGAGCTGGCACGACACGCCACCTTCGAAGAGACCTGTTTTCTCCTCTGGCACGCGCGCCTGCCCAATCGAGCGGAACTGGGCGACTTGCAGTCGCAGTTGGCGGCCGCGCGCCCGCTGCCGGAGCCAATCCTCCGGTTGATGAAAATGCTGCCGCCGTCTGACGGCATGGATGCGCTGCGCACGCTGACCTCGGCGCTGGGCCACTACGATCCCGATGCGCAGGACAACTCGGCGGCCGCGTCGTACCGCAAGGCGGTCCGGTTGACGGCGCAGATCGCGAGCCTGGTGGCGACCTGGGGCCGCATGCAGGCCGGCGGCGGACCGATCGCGCCGGATCCGGTGATGGGCCACGCCGCGAATTTCCTCTACATGCTGTTTGGCGACCGGCCCAACGCGACGTCCGTCCGGGCGATGGACATTGCGCTGACGCTGCATGCCGATCACGAGCTGAATGCCTCGACCTTCGCCGCGCGGGTGGCGGCCGCCACCCTCACCGACATCCACTCCGCCATCGTCGCCGGCATCGGCACGCTCAAGGGGCCGCTGCACGGCGGCGCCAACGCCGAGGTGATGAAGATGCTGATCGAGATCGGCCCGGATGCGCCGCCCGATCGCATCGACGCGTTCGTCAAGGGCAAGCTGGCCAGGAAGGAAAAGATCTCGGGCTTCGGCCATCGCGTCTACCACACGGAAGACCCGCGCGCGACGCACCTGCGGCGAATGTCGAAGGAGCTGGGCCAGCAGGCCGGCAACACCAAGTGGTTCGAGATGAGCGAGCGGATCGAAGCGTTGATCAAGGCCGAAAAGACGCTGTATCCGAACGTCGATTTCTATTCAGCTTCGACCTACTACATGATGGGCATCGCGATCGACCTGTACACGCCGATTTTCGCGGTGAGCCGCATCAGCGGGTGGACGGCGCACGTGCTCGAACAGCTGGCCAACAACCGCCTGATCCGCCCGCGCGCGGACTACACCGGCCCTACCTATCCCCAGAGCTGGATTCCTCTGGAGAACCGCTGAGGACAATGAGGTTCGCTTTCGTGGCGCGCTTTACCGCTTTCAACGGAACTGATTGATCGAGCGTTGCGAACGCGCCGCCAGCGGAAGTGGCCAGTCCGAGAAGGTAGACGTCAGTAATCTGTCGGTGTCCGTGGATGAATGCCGGGTCGAACATGCCGAGATCGGTCAAGGAAACGGTGTCGCTCCAGAAATGGTGATGCGGTGATCGACGAAATTCCGTCAGCCGTTGGATGATTTCGCCGGGTCGATGCGGTGGTCTCGCCCAGATCGGTCCTGCCGCGATGCGAACGAAGCCGTTCTCGGTTACTGGACATGTTGCCCAGCCATTAGGCTGTTGATCCTCGAACCAGTCATGCGCGATCTGATGGTGGACGTGACTCGGATCAAACAACGTGACGAGAATGCTTACGTCAAGCAAGGCAATCACGGCTAGTCTTCGTCCTGCAGTTCCTTAATAAGCTCGAGCGTCAACGGCGGTGAGCCTGGAGGACGCGGTGGGAGTAAGGGCACGCCGTTCCGGACTTTATGGCGAGGCTTCTCCGGCGTCAGTCCTTTTCGAGCAAGCCTCGATAGTTCCTTCCCGATCGTTGACCGATTCACCGCCGCGATTTCCTTGGCCGCAGCGAGTACGTCTTCGTCAATATCGAGAGTGGTGCGCATACGCCTAGCATCACGCATCACGCATCAGATGTCAAAGTGGCGCACCGCCTCAGGTGGTAACCTGCTTCGATTCCGTTCGGAGGACCCCATGATGAAGGCCATGCTTCGGCTGTCCCTGGCCGCCACGCTTGTCGCGGTGGCGGCGCCGATCCAGTCGTCCGCCTCCGCTCGCGCAGGTTCCAGCGAGCTACAGCGAGACCGCGCCGTAGCCGGCTACGCCGGCGAAGGCGGGCAGGAACTGGGAACGATCACCTTCCCGACGTCGGGGGCGCCGGCCGCGCAGGCCGCGTTCCTCGAAGGGGTCAAGAACCTGCACAGCTTCCAGTTCGACGAAGCCGCCGTGGCGTTTCAGCGCGCGCAAAAGATCGATCCCGGTTTCGCGATGGCGTACTGGGGCGAAGCGATGAGCCACAACCATCCGCTCTGGGCCCAACAGGACGCCGATGCGGCGAAGAAGATCCTGGAGAAGATTGCGCCGACGCTCGACGACCGCGTCGCCAGGGTCAAGACGCCGAAGGAGAAGGCGTTCCTTCGCGCGATCGACGTGCTCTACTACGCGCCGGGCGACAAGCTCGCGCGCGACCACGCCTACTCGAACGCCCTGGCCGCGATGTATACGCAGTGGCCCGAGGATCACGAGGTCGCCACGTGGTACGCGCTGTCGCTGCTTGGCACCGTGCGCCCGGCCGATCGCGGCTTCAGGCGCCAGGCCCTGGCGGCTTCGATCGTCGAGAAGGTCTACCGGGAGAACCCGAAGCATCCAGGCGCAGCGCATTTCATCATTCACGCCTTCGACGATCCGGACCACGCGCCTCTGGCGCTGCCGGCCGCGCGCGCCTATGCGGGCATTGCCCCGTCGGCGGCGCACGCGCTCCACATGCCGTCGCACATCTTCGTGCAGCGCGGGATGTGGGAAGACGTCCGCGCTTCGAACATCGTCGCCTACAAGGCCGCAGCCGATCTGAACGCGCGGATGAAGCTGGCGGAGGGGCGCGAAGACTTCCACACGCTCGGTTGGCTGACCTACGCCAACCTGATGCTCGGCAACATCACTGAAGCGAAGCAGAACGTCGAGACAGCGAAGCAAACGGCGGATCGCAACGCCGGCAATCGCGGCATTCGCGATGGGTATCTCGGCATGCGGGCGCGCGTGATTCTCGAGACCGGGCAGTGGGAGAAGATCGCGCTCGAAGACGCACCTTCCGCCGCCGCCGATCCGGTGCACGCCGTCATGCCGGGCATGGCGATGCCAGGCTATTCGGGCAGCAACACCTGGACGTTCATCGCCGGTTACAGCGCCGCGAAGCTTGGTGATTTCGCCGCCTCGGACAAGGCCGAGGCGATCCTGCGGCAGTCGCGCGAGAAGCTCGAAAGCGGCGCCAATCCGGTCAGCGCCAGGCCCGTCGCGATCATGGAAAAGCAGGTCGCCGCGCTGTCGAAGTTCGCACGCGGGCAGCGCGACGAGGCCCTTCGCCTGGCGAAAGAAGCCATGGACGTCGAGCTGTCGATGTCCGCGCCTTCGGGCCCGCCCGACCCGATCAAGCCGGCGCCGGAGTTCTACGGCGAGCTGCTAATCGAAGCCGGCCGGCACGCGGAAGCTGTTGCAGCATTGGAACTTTCGCTGCAGCGGACGCCCAACCGGACGGCGTCGGTCAAGCTATGCAACGGGCGCGCGCTTCCGGCACGGCAATGCGATAATACAGGAACCCGCAACCAGGACCCCGGACCAGGATTACTTATGAAGAAACTCGTTGTCCCGGCGCTCATGGCTTTGAGCGCTTTGTCTGTCGCCCC
>JANOZI010000335.1:0-5566 GCA_031429375.1 Acidobacteriota bacterium
CCCGCCGGCGGTAGCCGTGCCGTCAATCGGCGCCGACCCGCTCGAAGAGCTCAAGGACCGCCATCTCGAGTTGCCGGTCAAGGGCGCGGTGCCTGAAGACATCCATGACATGTTCAACGAAGCGCGCGGCGGTGGCCGGCGCCACGAAGCGATCGACATGCTGGCGCCCCGCAACACGCCGGTGGTGGCCGTCGAAGCCGGCACGATTGCACGCCTGTTCTTCAGCAAGGCCGGCGGCATCACCGTGTATCAAGCCGATCCGACCAACACCTACATCTACTACTACGCGCACCTGGAAAAATACGCGGACGGATTGAAGGAAGGCGACAAAATCAAACGCGGCCAGTTGCTCGGCTACGTCGGCACCTCCGGCAACGCGCCGCCCGGCACGCCCCACCTGCATTTTGCGATCTTCAAGATGACCGACGAGAAGCGCTGGTGGCAGGGCACGCCGATCGATCCGTTTCACGTCTTGAGATAAGACGCGCGCGCCTCGTCCAGGTTCTCGATAATCCGATCGGCAAAGGCTTGCGGCGCAATCACCGTGGCCGCGGCGCCAAACCCCATCACCCACGCCTGCAGCTCCCAATCAATGACGACATTCAGCGCAAGGCGGATGCGTCCGTCAGCCAGGTCCTCGATCCGCTGTGAGGCGTGCCACTGCCGCTCGCGAATGTAGGGCGCTTCGATCGCGCTGAATTCAATCACGACCGCTTCCGGCGTTCCCGAGAACGCGCCGAGCGAATGCGGAAAGACATCGGACGGCGCATCGGCTACCGGGCTGAAGCTTTCTTCGAGCGCCACCGCCTGTTCGATGCGTTGCGCCGCAAACGTCCGCATGGCGCCGTACTCGGGCACGAACGCCTGCAGGTAGAGCCCGCCCTGCGCATACGCCAGGCGATAGGGTTCGACGATGTACTCCTTGATTTTCTGGCTGGAAAACGAGTGATAGCGCATCCGCACGCGCCGCCGGCCAAGAATGGCCGACATCAGCGTGTCCATGAACTTCGCCGAGCCGGCGCTGCGCGCGCGGGAGCCATGCTCCTTGGCCGCGAGCGCATCCGGCAGGCTCTCGATGAATTTCCAGAGCGCGGGTGGCAGGGCTTCGTAGAGCTTGTCGAAGGCGGAAGCCAGGCTGTCGTGGAACGGTCCGCCGGTCACCGCTGTCAGGACGGTGCGGCTCAAGTAGAGCGCGCACAACTCCGATAGCGAGAACCCGGCGGCCGCGACGCCCCGAAACACGTCGCGATTGAGGCTGAACGCGGTCTTGCCCTCGCGCTTGCTAGTTTCGATCGGAAAACCCGCCTGGGTCAGCGCGTCCAAATCGCGCCGGATGGTCCGCTCCGACACCCCTTCCCCGGCGACATCCTGGGCCTCTGCGAGCGTGAGGCCGCGCGCTTTTCCTTCGAGGGCGAGCAAAATGCGCCATTGACGGACGATCTCGGTGTGGCGTTCCACCTTAGGTCAATCGCCTTAGTCGGGGTCCCGGAGCTCCGAGCCTGGGACGTTGACCTGATCTGTCACGAGGACCGCTTACGGTGAGGCTATGACAATTCGCATCCGTGTCCGACCCGCTCCCGCCGTCAAGAAGGCCTGCCGGCACTGCGAGAACCGACGCACGCTGTTCCGGCAGCAGGGCATCACCACCTGGGATCCGTACTACGCGCTGTGCTACCGCTGCTACCACCGTCATGTCACCCACGTGCGTGCGGAACAGCAATCGCCGGTTGCAGCGGAAGCCGCCGCGGATCGCCTTCATAGAACACTCGCTCTAGGAACAGACCTGATGCCGGCGCGGTAAGCTCCGCCGGCGTCCGTCGAGGCGGGTCTTTAGACCCGCCTTTCTGTGGAGGCAGCCCCTGCTCGGGGTTGCCTTGTGACAGCAACTTCCCGACATCCTCGACGGCCAGCTCGCCCTTGCCGATTTCGGCCAGCACGCCGACCATGCGCCGCACCATCTTCCAGATGAAGTGCGAGCCGGCCACGCGCACCAGGATCAAATCGCCGTCTTCGCCGATGGCCACTTCTTCAATCAGGACGTCCGTCGATTTCTCCTCCGGGTCATCGTCGCTGAACGCCTGAAAGTCGTGCATGCCGGTAAACGCTGCGGCGGCGGCGCGCATCCGCGCGACGTCGAGCGGCTCGCGCACCCACCACACGAACGGCTTGGCAAAGGCGCTGCGGCGGCGGGCGATCTGATACAGGTAGCTGCGAGCGACCGCGGCGTGCCGCGCGTGAAAGCGATGCGGCACGGTGTCGACCGCAAGCACGTGGATGTCGGCCGGCAGGCTGTCGTTGATACCGCGCCTCAAGGTCTCGGCGGGCAGCGCCTTGCGCACGTCGAGATGCGCCACTTGCCGAAGCGCGTGCACGCCGGAATCGGTTCGTCCCGAGCCCTGGAACTCGAAGGTCGTGTCGCGGGTCAGCTCGCCGATGGCCCGCTCGATCTCGCCCTGGACCGTGCGCGCGTTCTTCTGCTTCTGCCAGCCGCTATACCGCGTCCCGGCGTATTCGATCGTCAGCTTGTATCTAGGCACGCGGCTTCATGATAATGCGTCATGCCGAGCCACAAACCTGTGCACGCCGCGAATCTTCCCAAACCGGTAGGTCCGTACTCCCCGGGCATGAATTTCGATCGTCTGATCTTTGTCTCGGGGCAGGGCGCGACCGATCCGGCGACCGGCGAGCTGGCGGGCTCGGATGTCGAAACGCAGACGGAGCAGTGCCTGAAAAACCTGCAAGCGATTCTCGAGGCCGGTGGTTCCGATCTGCAGCACGTGCTGCGCTGCGGCGTGTTCCTGATCGACATGAAGGAGTTCGCGGAGATGAACGGCGTCTACGCGCGGATGTTCGGCGAGCATCGTCCGGCGCGGACGACGATCCAGGCGGCGGGGCTGCCCGGCGTGGGGTTGCGCGTCGAAATCGACTGCATCGCCTACGTGCCGTAGGGATGATTGGGGCCTGGCCCCAATCATCCCTTTGCTAGAATCGACAGATGAAGACACGACGCCTGATCGCCGTCCTCGCGTTCGTCATCGCGCTGCCCCTGGCCGGTCACGCCGACGAGGGGTTCTGGCCCTTCAACCGCATTCCCAAGGCGGCGATCAAGCAGGCCCTCGGCGTCGATTTGTCGGACCAGTGGATTCAGCGCGTCCAGCAGGCGTCGGTCAGGTTCCCGGGCGGCTCCGGGTCGTTCGTGTCGCCCGACGGCCTGGTGCTGACCAATCACCATGTCTCGCTCGACACGCTGCACCAGCTCAGCACGGCCGATCGCGACCTGGCGGGGCAGGGCTTCCTGGCCGCCGACCGCGCGCAGGAAATGAGGGCGCCCGATCTCGAGTTGCTGTCGCTGCAGTCCATCGAAGACGTGACCGCGAAAGTCAACGCCGCGGTCAAGCCAGGCATGGCGTCGGCCGAAACGCTGGGGGCGCGCCGCGCCGCGATTGCGGCCATCGAGAAAGACTCGCAATCGTCCTCCGGGCTGGAAGCGGAAGTCGTGACGCTGTACCAGGGCGGGC
The DNA here is from genome assembly GCA_031429375.1 of Acidobacteriota bacterium. Lineage (GTDB taxonomy): Bacteria > Acidobacteriota > Vicinamibacteria > Vicinamibacterales > UBA2999 > 12-FULL-67-14b. The sequence goes on from JANOZI010000335.1 coordinate 3,519, forward strand.
AGTATCACCTCTATCTCTACCGGAAGTTCACCGATGTCCGCCTGGTGTTCGCGCCCGAATTCGACGCCGCATTCTACGGCGGCGATCCCGATAACTTCACCTTCCCGCGCTACTGCCTCGACCTGACGTTGTGGCGGGTCTACGACAACGGCAAACCGCTCGCCTCGAAGAACTACCTGCCGTGGTCCACGACCGGCGTGAAGGACGGCGACCCCGTCTTCACGTCGGGCCATCCCGGCCAGACGCAGCGGCTCAACACCGTCGCGCACCTCGAGTTCCTGCGCGACCACGCGCTGCCGCTGTCGTTCGAGGCCTTCACCGCGATGCGCAACGCGCTCGAGGCGTATTCGAAACAGGGACCCGAGCAGCAGCGCCAGGCCAACGACGACTTTTTCGGCATCGAGAACTCGCTCAAGTCGTGGACGGGCCAGATCGCGGGCCTGAAGGATCCGGCGCTCATGAACAAGAAGCGCGCCGACGAACAGGCGCTGCGCGATCGGATCAACGCCAGTCCCGAGCTGAAGGCGAAGTACGCAGACGCCTGGGATCAGATCGCCACCGCCCGGCGCAACTTGAGTCCCTACAACGTCGAGCGCGTGTTCTTCGAGAACGGGCTCGGCATGTACACGCAGTACTTCACGCTGGCCCGCGCGCTGGTCCGCTGGGCCGATGAGAGTGCGAAGCCCAACGGCCAGCGGCTGCCTGAGTACACCGACGCGCGCAAGCTGCAGCTCGAGCGGCAGATGGCGTCAACCGCGCCGATCTACCCGGGCGTCGAGCAGGCCAGGCTGGCGGCGTGCCTGGCGGTGATGGCGCAAAAACTGGGCACCGACCATGCGCTCGTGAAGCAGATGCTCGCGGGCAAGTCGGCGGCGGATCGCGCCGCAGAGCTGGTCGCCGGCACGAAGATGGGCGAGGCCGCGACCCGTACCGCGTTGCTGGCCGGCGGCAAGGCCGCGGTCGACGCGTCCGCCGACCCGATGATCGCGCTCGCGAAGCTGATCGATCCGCGCGCGCGCGAGCTCCGCACCAGGTTCGACAACGACGTGCTCGGGGTCGAGCGCGACGGCTACGCCAGGATTGCGCAGGCGGTGTTTGCGGTGAAGGGCGACGCGGCGTATCCGGATGGCACCTTCACGCTGCGGCTGTCGTACGGCGCCGTGAAAGGCTACATGGAGAACGGCAAGATGGTCGCGCCGTTCACCGAAATCCGCGGCTTGTACGTGCGCGGCGACGAGCATAAGCAGAAGCCGCCGTACAAGATCGCCGCGTCGTGGATGAAGGCGCGCGGATCGATCAAGCCCACCACCCCGTACAACTTCGTCTCCACCAACGACATCGTCGGCGGCAACAGCGGCTCGCCGGTGATCAACGCCAAAGGCGAGCTGGTCGGGTTGATCTTCGACGGCAACATCCAATCGCTGCCCGGCTACTTCGTCTACGACTCGGCCGTGAACCGCGCCGTGTCGGTCGACTCGCGCGGGATCCTCGAGGCGCTCAAGAGTGTCTACAAGGCCGACGCGATTGTGGGCGAGCTGACACAGTCAGCCGCGGTCAAGAGCTCCGCACAGTAAAGGCAATAGGCAGAAGGCCCTGGCGCCGTTACCACACTCGGTCAAGCTTCTCGGGTGGGTCAGCTTACTGACCGATGCAGCGACAGAGGCGGTCTACCCGCTGCTGCCGGTGTTCATCACGCAGGTCCTCGGCGGGCCGCCGATCGCGCTCGGCATTGTCGAGGGCGCGGCCGATGCCACCAGCAGCGTCCTCAAGGTGTTCGCCGGCCGCTGGTCGGACCGGCTCGGCGCCCGCAAGCCCATCGTCGTCGCCGGCTACGCGCTGTCGTCGCTGGTCCGTCCGTTCATCGCCCTCGCCACCTCGTGGGCGCACGTGTTTGCGATCCGCGTGACCGATCGCGTCGGCAAGGGCCTGCGCAGCGCGCCGCGCGACGCGATGCTCGCGGCCCTCGCCCCGCCGGGCGAGCGCGGCCGCGTGTTCGGGTATCACTGGGCCATGGACCACGCCGGCGCCGCCGTCGGTCCGCTGCTGGC
>JANOZI010000336.1:0-7023 GCA_031429375.1 Acidobacteriota bacterium
TCGCCGGTGCCCGACAACAGGAACATCGCCTTGCGATCGGCGACGATGAGCATGGCTTCGAGGCGGCGCAGCGCGCGATCGGTGCGCCAGTCCTTGGCCAGTTCGACCGCCGAGCGCTCGAGGTTGCCGCGATACTGTTCGAGCTTGGCTTCGAACCGCGCAAACAGGGCGAACGAGTCGGCCGCCGAGCCCGCAAATCCGGCCAGGATGCTGTCGTTGTACAGGCGCCGGATCTTCCGCGCGCCTTGCTTGACGATCGTGTTCCCCAGCGTGACCTGGCCGTCGCCGGCCAGCACCGCCCGATCCTCCCGGCGCACCGCCAGGATCGTCGTGGCGTGGAACGTCGATTCCATCTCAGTAGTGTCTCATACCGACTGCCGTCCATACAGGACACGGACACCATGATTGAAGAATTTCCGCGGGAAAATCGCCGCCCTCTACTGGCAGGGGCATTGCTTCCCCCTGTCAGGCGGACGTGTGATCGTCCTAAACTGTGAGCGTGCCAGCGCCTTCGAGGAGTTCATCATGAATCGTTCAATCGTTGCGATCCCCCTGCTCGCGGCGATCTGGGTTGCTGCGCCCGCGCGCGCCTCAGCCCAGGATCCGCAGCCCGAACCGCGCGTCGCCCAACCGCGAACCGCCGTGCCGAGGGCCGAGCGGCCGGAGCGCGGCACCGAGCCGCGCGTCGTAAAGGCGCCGGTCGTGGCCGCGGCCCCGACGCCGACGGCGGCTGACGCCGACGATCAACGCGGACGCAGTGGTGGTGGCCGTGGCGCCGGGCGCGACAACGGCCGCGATAACGGTCGGGACAAAGGCCGCGATAACGGCCGCGATAACGGTCGGGATAATGGCCGGGATAACGGTCGGGACAACGGCCGCGGCGCCGGGTGGGACAACGGCCGCGATCGCAACAACGGCCGCGGCTCACCGCGTGTCGCGGTGGTGCGTCCGCCGAACGTGCCGGTCTACAGCTCCAGTTACTACAATCGTCCGCGCTACTATCCGCCGGCCTATTACGACAACTGGGCGCGCCGCACGTATCGCTGGAGCCCGCTCGCCTATGCGCCGTGGTCGTTGATCTACGGCTCGGTGGGGTTTGCCAACTTCGGCTATTCGTACGGCGGCAACTACGGGTACGGCTACGGCTCGTACGGATACGGTCCGTACGGATATGGGCAGGCCGGCCCCTTCGGTAGATCGACCACGTTCGATACCGGCAGTGTGCGACTGCGCATTCGCCCGCGCGACGCGCAGGTGTTCGTCGACGGCTACTTCGCGGGCTACGTTGACGACTTCGACGGCAACTTCCAATCGCTGCGCCTCGAGCAGGGCGGGCACAAGCTCGAAGTCCGCATGCCGGGCTTCCAGACCTTCACGCTCGACATCCATATCCAGCCGAATCGAACCATCACCATCCGGGAAGACCTGATCCCGTAGGCAGTCGATTTCAGATTTCGGATCTCAGATTGCAGATCAATTTTAGATCTTCAGATCTGAGATCTGCAATTAATCTGAAGTCTGAGATCTGATTTCTGAGATCGACACCCGGCCTCTGTTATTTGCTAGTCCCCTGGAAGCGTGATGCGTTGCATAAGTCCCGGAGCGCGGCGCCCGGATCGCAAGGCGCGAGACGCGAGCATATTGAGCATATGTGAGCGCCGAGCAACGACGCGAGGCGGGATGCCCCGCCCGGGAATTATGTGACGCATCACGTTTCCAGGGGACTAGCTGCGCCTTGCGCGGAAAATCCAGTACAACGGCAAGCCGAGCGCGATGACCAAGAGGCCGGCAGCGGACGGGCCGAACGGCGTGCCGGTCGTCATCGGTTTGACGAGGTCGGTGTACAGCGCGTTGGCAAGAATCAGGAAGCTGGCGATCACGAAGATCGCCGGCGCGATGGGATAGCCCAGCGCCTTGAACGGGCGCTCCGCATTGGGCTCGCGGCTCCGTAAGACAAACAACGCGGCCACCGCGACGCCGGCGAACAGCACCACCGCAAACCCGGTATACGTCGTCAGCGTTTCCGCGCTGCCGGAGAGCACGAGCATCGTCGCCCAGATCGCCTGCGCGACAATCGCCACCGCCGGGGTCTTGTAGGTCGGATGAATGTTGGCGGCCGCGGGAAAGAACACGCCGTCGCGCGCCATCGCGTAATACACCCGCGGGCCCGCAAACGTCATTGCGCTGATGCTCGCCATCAGGCTCACGATCGAGACAATGCCCATGATGTTGCCGGCCGTGCCGCCAAGCAGCCGCTCGGCGACGACATCCAACACGCTGCCCTTCACCGTCGCGAGCTCACCGACGGAGAACACGTAAAGGTAGAGGACGTTGAGGAAGAGATAAATCGCAATCACCGCGACGGTGCCGATGGCGAGGGCTTTCGGCACGTTGCGTCCGGGATTGCGAATCTCTTCGGCCACGTAGGCGGCGGCGTTCCATCCCGAGTAGGTGAACATGACCGGGATCAGCGCGAACAGCCAGTTGCCCGGCGCCACAGTGCCGGCCGCTTGCGACAGGTTGGCGCCGGCGCCGGTGCCGAATGAAAACCCGAGCGCGATGAACATCAGCAGCGCCGACACCTTGAGGACCGCGAGGATGTTCTGCATCAGCCGCCCCGGCCCGACGCCGCGTATGTGGACCGCGGCCAGCAGCCAGATCGCGGCGATCGCGACCAGCGTTTGCGGCGACACGCTGAGGGGAACATAGGGCAGCGGGATGACGAAGTACGGGGTCGAGTTCGCCGCTCCGGGCGCGAAGCGATCGATATAGAAGGTGACGACGACGGCGCTGGCGGCCATGGCGCCGGAGAAGCCGGCGATGAACGACGTCCACCCGGTGAGAAACGCGGCCATGCGGCCGTACGCCGCATCGAGGTAGACATACTCTCCGCCCGCGCGCGGACGCAGCGCCGCCAGTTCCGCGTAGGCCATCGCACCGGCAAACGCCAGCGCGCCGCCGGCGAGCCAGGTGGCAAGAAACCACATCGGGCTCGGCACCATGGCGGCCACCTGCGGCGGCGTAAAGAGGATGCCGCCGCCGATCACGTTGGACACGATGATCGCCGCCGCGTCTAACGGACCGAGGCGGCGTTCAAGGGAAGAAACGGTTGTCGCCATCGCGGGGAATTATATGGGACGCGATGGACCCGATCTGGCCTATCTCGTGAGTAATTGTCGATCGATGGGAAACTCGGCGAGCTTGGTCAGGACCTTCGAGCCCTGCTTGAGGAAGATCTCGACCCTCGCATCGACGAACTCCTTGTTCTGGAGCATCTGCATGCGCGGCTGCACGCCGGTGTAGCCGAGGGTCCCTCGCATCACCAGCGGGCCGGTCGTGGCGCCCGGCTGCAGCGGCTGCTCGCGCTGCACGGCCCACCCGAAGTACTCGCCCCACATTTCCTTCTCGCCGACCCGCTTGAAGATGGCGTTGATCTGCACCGACCGCAGCGGCTCGCTGCCTTTGTTGCGCAGTTTCAACGACACGCTCGGCACCAGCTTGTTCTTGCCGCCCTCGATGATCCCGTCATCGAACCAGCCCGTGACGACATCGATGGGTTCGAGCGAGGCGACGGCATCGGTCGAACCGCCGCAACTGGCGGAGAAGAGCACCAGCAGGACGGCGAACGACAGGCCTGGCGTACGCGAGAGGAGCGATGCCATACGGTTATTGTAAGACACCGCCCCCCGCGGATAGTTCCGTTTCTCCGACACCGCTAATATTCGCGGCCTGACCCCAACTTAGCAGACGTGCCAGCTTGGAGCCGGCCGGCAACTGGGAACTGGCAACTGGCAACTGTCTTAGAACTGGCCCGTCAGGACGCGCTTGCGCGCTTCCTCTTTGTCGATCTTGCCGGAGCGGTACGCCAGCAGATCGCTGCCTTTGATGCGGTAGATCATGGTGACGACCTCTTCGAACGGATCTTGCGGCGCCAGCGTGTCGCGCGGCTCGTTGTCGCGCGCGGCCACGGTCAGCCACTGGTCCGGCCCGATCACCAGCGGCGCGCTGTACGTCAGCATCGCGTCGACCAGCGCGCGCGTCACCGCTTCGGTGTACGCGCGATTGGGGTCCTGCAAGTACGACTTGGCGGTCGCGGTCGGCGCGGGCCGCGCGGCACCGCCGGCCAGGGTTGACGCGCCGACGGCGCCCTTCTCGGGCGGCACCATGAGCCCCGGCGAGACGCCGGCGTCGCGCCCGCCGCTCGCCGCGGTGCGCGGCAGCGCCTGGGAACCCGCGGCCTGGATCTCGAGCTGTTTCAACGCGCGCTCGAGCGAAGCGCGGGTCATCGGATCGGTGATGCCCTGCAGATGCTTGCGCAGGTCGGTGACGGCGGTCTGGGTTGCGGCGTCGTCTTGATCGAGCATCATCCGGAGGCTCCAGATCATGCTCTGGCGCAACATCGGCACCTGCACGTCGAAGAACACGCCGTAGCCCTCCAGATAGACACCGCGGGCCTGCGCATCGCCGGCCAGCATGAACACGCCCGGCATCACGTCGAGGATTTCCTTGTTGAGTTTCTTGGCGCCGTAGTCCACGGCCCGCGCCAGCGCGCCTTCCATCACGTAGATGTGATGGCGCATTTCACCCATGTCGATCACGGGCTTGGCCGGCTCCTGCGCAGCGGCCGGAACCGCGCCCGCAAACGCGATCAGGAGCATCCAGGTGTTCATCTGCTTCTTCATGGCGTTCCCTATTGCTGCGGCGCGGACGCGCGCATCACGTAATTGAGCATTTGACGCTGTTTGGAAATCTCGCCTTCGGAATGGCCGAAGAGCTGTTGAATGCGAACCAGGTCGGCCTGGCGTTGCACGTTGACGTCGCGGTTGAACTGCGTCAGGCGCAGCGCCAGGTTGCGCTCCTGCCGTGCCTCGCTCGCCGCCAACAATTCTTGAACGCGCCTGATGGTCGCTTCGTCTCCGCCCGATCGAGCCGAGGTCCTGACGACCGCGCCGGCGCTTCGGCCGCTGCGAATCTCGTTACGCAGCTGCTGCTCGAGCGACACGAGTGCGGCCTTCCAGTCTTCAGCGGCCGGCACGACCGCGGCGGTCACCGGCGCGGGCGGCGCGGCGCGCCGCACCTCGCTCGCCTGTTCCGGAGCGAAGGCGGATGAGGGGGTCATCCAGCCCGTCGTCACGACGAAACCGTCGGCACCCGATCGTACTTGGATGTTGGCCACGCCTGCGCTCACCGCCAGCACCAGGATCGCGGCCGCGGCTTGCACCCACACCGGCACGGTGCTCCACCACTGCGCGGGGCGCAGCACGCGCGCCGCCGCTTGCGATTTCGGCACCACGGTGAACCCGAGCCCGGCGTTGGGCGGGGCCCACGACTGCAATACGGTGCGGACACCCGTCAACGCGGCGTACTCACCGCCGCACGTTCCGCATTGCTGCAGGTGGCGCGCGACGCGCGTCTTGTCCGCCGCGTCAACCTCATCGTAAATGTAGGCCACCAGTGTTTCGTTATCGATATGAATGTCGTTCATGATGCTCGTCCGCTATTGAGGCTCGTCATGCCCTGGCTTTCGAGGTGCTTTCTGAGCACGCTCAGTCCCTGATACAAACGCGTCTTCACGGTGCTCAGGGGACAACCCTGCAGCTCCGCAATCTCCTGAAACGTCAGCCCGTGATATTCCTTCAGCACGATGGCGGTGCGTTGTTCTTCGGGCAGCAGTTTCATTCCTTCGGCCACGATGCGACTCATTTCCTGCCGGGCCACCAGATCTTCAATCGACTCGACCGGCCCCTGTTCGGCCGCCAGCTCGGCGATGTCGACCCCTTCGGGCATGTCGACGACCGGGGTCCGCTTTTTCCGGCGGATCCAGTCGCGGCACAAGTTCAGTGCAATTCTGTACAACCAGGACGAGAATTTCGCCTGGCCTTTGAAGCCGGGCAGGGCCCGGAACGCCCGGAGGAAGGTTTCCTGGGCGACATCCCTGGCGTCCTCGTCGCGGCCAAGGACCCGGTACGCCAGGGCATAGATCGGCCGTTCCCAGCGTAAAACGAGCTGGTTGAAGCTCTCGACGTCGCCAGCCATGGACTTGGCGACGAGCTCCTCGTCGGTCGCTACCATCCGGAAAATGTCACGAACTTGCTTGCTATTGTGTAGGACTCCGGACCCCCGCCGAAAGTCGGAAACCGCTAAAACTTGACTTCGCTAATGTCTCGGGCGGCTTTCAGCATAAAATACCGGGCTCAGAGACATTGAGTGGGCGTTAACTTTCCAAACGACGAGATTTTTCTTACAACCGAAGAAGTCCTGGAGTACCTCCAGGTCAACCTCCGCACGGTATACCGGTTGATCAAAGCCGGGAAAATCCCGGCGGTTCGAGTGGGTCGCCAGTGGCGGTTTCGCAAGCGCGATATCGACGCCTGGCTCGATACCCAGCGCCCCCGGAGCGAGCGCTCGCCGGCGGCCGCCGCCGCCGACAAGCCCCAGCAGCGGGACGGGCGGTCCCGCGTACTCGTGGTGGACGACGAGTCCAGCATCCGCGAGCTGCTGGCCAAGACCCTGGCGCTGGCCGAATACGACGTGGATACCGCGCCGGACGGCCGCGCCGCGCTCGAGCGCTTGCGGCTCGGCAATTACGATCTGCTGATTGCCGACCTCAAGATGCCGGGCATGGACGGCCTGACGCTGATTCGCGAAGCCAGGCGCATGAAAGAGGACCTGCCGGTGATCATCATCACGGGCTTCTCCACCGAGTCGAGCGCCATCGAGGCGGTCAATCTCGGCGTGGCCGGCTACCTCACCAAACCGTTCCGCGTACCGCAAGTACTCGCGGCCGCCGCGCGCGCGCTGGGGGAATAGTAACCGCGGATTCGGCGCTGCGCGCCTCGTAGGGGTCGCTCGCTCCTGGGACTCGGGCTCCGCCCTCGTGGGACTCACTTCGTTCGTGAGAACCCAGGAGGCGAAAGCCGACTCCCACGAGGCGGTGAAACCGCCGAATCCTACGAGCGCCAACGGCGCGAGTCCCACGAGGCGCGAAGCGCCGAGTCCTGAATGATTCAACTGCAAGATGTC
>JANOZI010000337.1:0-2150 GCA_031429375.1 Acidobacteriota bacterium
TCCAACGGGAGAGGTAGCTAACGATGTCGAGAAAGTTGATACTCGGAGCCGCGCTGGCCTGGATTTCCGTCGCGGTGCAAGGGCAGTCCGATAGCGCCAAGAGCGACTGGCCGACCTACGGCGGCGATCTCGGCAACACCCGCTATGCCGCGCTCCGTCAAATCGACGCCGGGAACTTCAACAAGCTTGAGGTCGCCTGGCGATTCAAGACCGACAGCCTCGGCCCACGGCCGGAATTCAAATTCGAATCGACGCCGTTGATGGTCAACGGCCGGCTGTTTTCAACCGCGGGCACACGGCGGGCGGTGGTCGCGTTAGATGCCACAACCGGTGAAATGCTCTGGATGCACAGCGAGCACGAGGGCGCGCGCGGCGAAGCGGCGCCCCGCCAACTGTCCGGCCGCGGCCTCGCCTATTGGACCGACGGCAGGCAAGAGCGGATCCTCTATGTCACACCCGGATACCGGCTCGTGGCGCTCGACGCGCGCACCGGTCAGCCTGTCGCCGGTTTTGGATCGAACGGCATCGTCGACTTGAAACAGGATTTCGATCAACAGATCGATCTGGCCACCGCTCCGGTCGGGCTGCACGCCACGCCGCTCGTTGCGAAGGACGTGGTCATCGTCGGGGCCGCATTCGACACCGGCGCGAATCCATCGAGCAAGACGAACGTCAAAGGCTACATCCGCGGCTTCGACGCGCGGACCGGCAAGCGCTTATGGATCTTTCACACGGTGCCGCGACCCGGTGAATTTGGCCACGATAGCTGGTTGGAAGACTCCGCATCCTATACGGGCAACACCGGCGTGTGGGCGCAAATGTCCGCCGACGAAGAACTCGGGCTTGCGTACTTACCGACAGAGCTGCCGACGCACGACTATTACGGCGGTTTCCGTCCGGGCAATAACCTGTTCAGCGAGAGCATCGTGGCGGTCGATCTGCGAACCGGGCAGCGCAAGTGGCACTACCAGTTGGTGCACCACGGCATCTGGGACATGGACATTCCGGCGCCGCCGATTCTGGCCGACATCACCGTCAACGGCCGGGTCGTGAAGGCGCTCGCACAGCCGACGAAGCAGGCGTTCTTATACGTGCTCGATCGCGTCACGGGGCAGCCGATCTGGCCGATCGAAGAGCGGCCGGTTCCCAAGGGCGACACGCCGCGCGAGTGGTACTCGCCGACGCAGCCCTTTCCCACCAGGCCGCCGGCGTACGACGGCCAGGGACTGACGATCGATGATCTGATCGACTTCACGCCGGAGCTTCGTGCCGAAGCCGTGAAACTGGTTTCGAGGTACCGGCTCGGGCCGATCTTCACGCCGCCAGCGGTGAGCCGCGCGGAGGGTCCGATCGCGACGCTGACGATGGGCGCGCAGGCGGCGGCGACGAACTGGCCGGGCGCGTCCTACGATCCGGAGACACATACGGTGTTCGTCGCATCGCAAACCGCGGTCGCGACGCTTGGCTTGATGCCGGCTCCACCAGGACGCTCAGACATGCCGTACTTCCAAGGCACGGTTCTGTCGGGCGCGCGGCTCACCGGCGGGTCCGGCTCAGGCGGCAGTGCGCCGGCAGCGCCGCCGGTCTCAGAGCAACTGAGCGCCGGTCTCACCGTTCAAGGACTGCCCTTGATCAAACCGCCCTATAGCCGGATCACGGCGATCGATCTCGACAAGGGAGAATTCCGGTGGCGGGTACCGTTCGGCGCTACGCCCGACAACATCCGCAATCATCCGGCGCTCAAGGGTTTGAATCTTCCGCCATTAGGCCGGCCGGGCAACAACTCCGGAACCCTGGTGACGCAAACGTTGCTCGTGGCTGGAGAGAGCAACTTCGGTCCGACACCGTCTGGCGCACGTGGTGCCATGCTGCGTGCGTTCGACAAGGCCAGCGGGCGCGAAGTCGGTGCTGTCTACCTGCCCGCGCCGCAAAGCGGCTCGCCGATGACGTACATGCTGAACGGCAAGCAGTTCATTGTCGTGGCGATCAGTGGCGCCGGTTATCCCGGTGAGCTGGTGGCATTCAGGCTGCCCTGAACGCCCACGGGTCATCTCTCGACATCAGGGCAGGGCTGGAATGTGGACGGATATCCACATCGGTATAGCGATACAATAGGCGATGTGAAAACTGTCCAGATGACCCTGGAACCG
>JANOZI010000338.1:0-2419 GCA_031429375.1 Acidobacteriota bacterium
GTACTTGATCGCGCCCGCCTTGGTGTGGGCGAGGTTCCACTCTCGCATTTCGGTGAGGCTCTTGAACGGCGCCGTCGGCCCGAGGCTGGCCAGCCACGCGTTGAAGTCCCGTTTCATGCCGTACTTGAAGTTGATCGAGCAGCCGGCGTCCTTGCCCTTGGCGTGCTCACCGCCCGAACAAAAATCCCACAGCGGGAAGTTATCGTTGGCATCCTTGGCGATGAAGCTTGGGATGTCGGCCGGATCGAGCACCACCGCGCCGTGCTGCTTCAAGACCGCAATGGCGTCGGCCACCACCTTCGCCTGCTCGGCGTTGATGCCGCCGCGCGGATTGCTTTCGCCCGGCAGCGTCACGCGGTCGATGTAAAACGCGCGCGGCACGCCGATGCGCGCGCCCTTCAGGCCGCCCGCATTCAGGAATTTCGTGTAGTCGCGTCCAGGCGGTGGCGTGCACGTGCGGGTCGCCGCATCATTCGGATCCGGCGCGGCCCCCTCCATCGCGCCGAGCATGATGGCGGCGTCGGCAACGGTGCGCGTCATGGGACCCGCCGTGTCGTGCTCGGCGGTGATGGGAATCACGCCGTAGCGGCTGATCCGGCCGATCGTCGGGCGAATGCCAACCAGCATGTTCGCGTTGGACGGGCTGATGATCGATCCGCCGGTGTCGGAGCCGACGTTGCCGGCCCAGAAGTTGGCGGCGGTGCCGACGCCCGAGCTCGAGCCGCCGGTCTGCAGCACCGGCCGCCCGTCGCCGGGCTCCGGCCGCGGATCGGGCCGCGGGTCGTACGGGTTGAACGCAAACCCGCCGACCGCGTTGTAGTTGCCGGGCATCGCGTTGGGATTGCCCGCCACCCAGTTGGCCAGCTCGGTCAGCCCGGTCTTGGCGATGATGATCGCGCCGGCCGCCTTGAGATTCGTGGTCAGCGTGGCTTCGTACGGCGGAATGTAGCCGGCAAACGCCAGCGCCCCGCCGGTCGTCGGCATGTTGGTGGTGTGGATGTTGTCTTTGAGCGCGACGGGAATGCCGTGCAGCGGGCCGCGGATCTTGCCCTGCGCGCGTTCGCGGTCGAGCGCGTCCGCTTCTTGCAGCGCTTTCGGATTGACGGCGAGTGTCGCGTTCAGCCGATCCTCGTAAAGCGCGATCCGGATCAAATATTGTTCGACCAACTGCCGCGACGTCACCTGGCCCTTCGCCATCGCCGCCTGCATCGCCGGAATGCTGGCCTCGACCACCGAGAAGCGGCCCTGGCCCTCGATGCCCATCGTGAGCATCACTACCAGCAGTGCCACGCTCGAGCCGCACGCCCCAAGCCGCAAGCCCTTGAAGGAATTGGTCAGTTTCATGCGCGTATCTTAGAATCAATTGGGCCCACCTTGGAAATCACCTTCGATCACGCCTGCACGATGGTCGGCGCGGCCCTGCACGGCTCGGCGCGCCAGGACCTCGTGGCGGAATACATGAAGGCGACCGACCTGGGCACGGGCCTGCTCAAGCTGCGCGACGCGATGCGCGCCAATACGTTCAAGGCGGGCCCGCACCAGATCTTCCTCGACCGCATGATCCGGGCGTTCGACGGCCGCACCCGCGCCGACGGGTTCCACATTCTCCACGACTGGGACGGCCCGTCGCAGCAGGTCAATCCCGACGTCATTCCCGTCGACGTGCTGCACTTTCTCGTTAACCAGCGGGGCAGTGACGAGGCCGGCACCATCGAAGCGGCCATCCTGCTCGACTACTACTTCATGCACGTGCTCGCGCTGCTGTCGATGCGGATCTGGGACGACGGCGATGCGGATGCGAACCTCGATCGCCTGAACGCGCTGCTGGCGGAGCTGCAGGGGCCCGGCGGCAGCGCTCACTTGTTTGCGGACGACGCCGAGACCCTGATGCTGATCGGCACCTCGCATTACGAGCCGCACGAGTGGGGCTACGGCAAGCTGCTCGATCGGGTGCGGACGCTCAATCAGGATCACCAGTTCAAGGTCGGCCTCGGCCACGCGTCGAGCATGGGGTGCCACTTGCGGTTCGGCTTCGAAGCGCAGTGCGGCCGCGACACGCTGGCGTTGCGCGACGACAACCTCGCGGACTATCCGTGGCTCTGCTTCGCGCTCGCCACGGTGATGCGCGAATACGATCGGCGCAGCAACGGCGATCCAAGCGCTGTCGTAGGGCCCCCCTTTATGGGGGGCCATCAAGATGTGCTCGCCGAGGCGATCTTGAACGGCCTGACGCCGGACGCGCGCGCGGTCGTGGGCGTGCCGCCGGCCTCCCTGTCGGCGTCGGAAGCCGACCGCGCCGAGTTTCTCGAGTTGTTTACCCGTCACAAGCCGGAGCTGCTCGCGGCGTTCGAGCACTTCCGTCCATCCGAGAGCGCCTACTCGCCGATCTCGTTCTTCTTCAACTTCTCCCACAACGTCG
>JANOZI010000339.1:0-3463 GCA_031429375.1 Acidobacteriota bacterium
GGTCAATACCACTCGTTGCGTTGCACGACGGGCATCTGGAGCGCCCGTTCACGATCCAGATCGAGCGAGCCGACGTGGAGCGACAGCGGCGACTGCACCCACTTGTAGATCGATTGCGAGAACAGCTTCGTAAATTGCATCGCCCATGCGGTCAGCTTGCCCGCCGGATAATCGGGGAACAACGACTGCAGCGCCACGCCGACGTCGTTCGGCGACATTTTTTCGCCGGCGTAGAGATGCAGGCAGGCGTCGAGGACGGGGAACGGCATCAGCTCGTGCTCCGCGACCTGCTTGTCGGCGAGCTCCGGACCCGGATCGGTGTGGAGCGTCGCCGACACGCCCTTGAAGCCGAAACGCGTTTCGAGGCGCTCGAGCAGGGCGATCACCACGGTCTTCGGCACGTTCGCGATCACCGACAACGCGCCTTCGAGGTCGCCGCCGATGGTCGTGTAGCCAACCGCCTTCTCGCTCATGTCGCCGGTTTGCAGGAACAGCGCGCCCGAGGAGTTGGCCCAGTTCCACATCCGCTGTCCGCGCAGCCGCGCCTGCACGTTCTGCCGGGTATTCTCAGTGAGCGCCTGGCCGCCCAGCATTTCGCGGGTCGCCGCAACCTCGCGATCCGTGGCGTCGTCGATCGACACGGTCTGCAGCGTGACGCCGAGCTCGGCGGCCAGGACGTGCGCCGCGTTCCGGGTGCCGTCCTGCGAGTGCCGGCTCGGCATGTAGAATGCCGCGATCACGGCGCCACCCTTGATGATCTGGGCCGCGCGCCACGCCACCAGCAGCGTCAGCATCGAATCGCGGCCGCCCGACAGCGCGATGCCGATCGAGCGGAACGCGCCGGTCTTCTCGTAGTAACTCTTGACGCCGATGGCGAGCGCCTCGAAGAGATCGTCGAGCGCGCAGTCGCGCGGGTCGCGCGCCGGGCCGCGGCTGGCAGGCAGGAAGAAACTGCCCCCGTCCGGCGCCGGATACGTGAGCGCCGATCGGTTCGACGTGGCTTCCGCCACCGTCACGGTCGGCACCGTTTCACGCAGCAGCCGGAACGCCTCGCAGTCGCTGCGCCACGTGGTGTTTTCCATGCGCAGCCGCCGCGTCCGATCGAGATCGACGATGGCCGCCCACCAGCCGTCCACGAATCGCGGCGCGTCCAGGACCAGGCGGCCGTTCTGGAAGACGTAGCCGCCGCCGTCGTAGATCAGCCCGTCCTGGCCGCCCACCGCGTTGGCGTAGATCAAGACGGCCTGGTTGTCGGCGGCCCGCGTCGCCAGCATTTCCCGCCGGGTCGAGTCGATGCCCATGCGGTACGGCGAGCTCGAGACGTTGACGACGATCTCCGCGCCCGAGTAGCAGCGCCGGCGCATCGGGCCGTCCGGCGACCACGCGTCTTCGCAGACCTCCACCGCCACATCGCCGAAGTCGAACCGGAACAGATAATCGCCGAGCGGAATGCCGCCGGCGTCGAGGTCGAGGCCCGGCCCGCCGCGCGAGAACGTGCGGCCCTCGTAGAACACGTTGTAGGTCGGCAGCTTTTCTTTCGGCACCAGGCCCAGCACGCGGCCGCGATGCACGACGGCCGCCGAGTTGAAGAGTTGGGCGCCGACCGAGACGGCCAACCCCAGGACGAACACCGTCGGCAGGTCGGCGGTCTCGGCGGCAAAGCGCTCGAGCTCGCGGCGCTGGCCGTCCAGAAACCCGCGCCAGTGCACGAGGTCTTCGGGCGGGTAGCCGCCGATCACTTGTTCCGGGAACGCGCCGATGGTGACGTCGGCGGCCGCCATTTCACGGGCGACCGTCACCAGCCGCGAGACGTTGGACGCCACGGCTCCCACCGTCGGGCTGACGCTCGCGACCGCCAACTTTGCGAGGCGCATATCAGAGCAAGCTTACTTCAGCGGGTGCTCGCCGAACAGCGATCGCGCGCGCGGGACCTTCCGGCGCGTCAGACCGAAATGCTCCACGGCGTACTTCTCGAGATGCGCCATCGCATCCGGCACCGAATCGGTCACCAGCATCAAATCCAGATCAGCGGCCGCGATCGTCCCCGCCTCCACCATCGTCCGGATCATCGCGAGAAACGGCGCCCAATAGTCCCGCCCCATCAGCACGATGGGAAACTGCAGGATCTTTTTCGTCTGGATCAGCGTGAGCGCCTCGGTCAGCTCGTCAAGCGTGCCGAAGCCGCCGGGCAACACCACGAAGGCGTACGAATACTTGACCAGCAGCACCTTGCGGACGAAGAAGTAGCGGCACGTCACCCAGCGATCGAGATACGCGTTTGGCGACTGCTCGAACGGCAACTCGACATTGCAGCCCACCGAGCGGCCGCCGGCCTCGCGGGCGCCGCGATTGGCGCCCTCCATCACGCCGGGACCGCCGCCGGTCATCACCGTGAAGCCCAGGCCCGCCAATGCGCCGCCGACCTCGCGGGCCATCGCGTAATAACGATGATGCTCGTCGAAGCGCGCGGATCCAAACACCGTCACGCACGGTCCAACGAAGTGGAGCGCCCGGAAACCCCGAACGAAATCGCGCCCCGCTCGAATCAGGAGGGCGATCTCTTTGACGCGGGAGTGAGGACCTTCGAGAAGTACGCGATCGGGTTCCGACATAGGGGAATAGTGTAGAGTTTACCTGCTATGAACCCACTGGCGAGGCGCACAGTTGCATTTGTTGGTGTCGTCCTGTTGCTTGCCGTTCCGGCGGCCGCACAAACGGTCACCGGCACCGTGCTGGATATTTCGGGCGGCGTGATTCCCGCGGCGTCGATCACGGCGGTGACGAGTGATGGCAAGAGCGTCACGGTGACGAGCGACGACGCGGGCAGGTTTGATACCGGCGTCGCGGCCGTTCGACTGAGCGTCAAGTCCGTGGGCTTCGAAGAGGCCACCCTTCAAGTCACCGGGACGGGCCCCATCAACGTGATCTTGCGCCCGGTCAACTTCGCCGACTCCGTCGTCGTGACGGCGAGCCGCGGCGCGGAGCGATTGCCGAGCGCGGCCAGTTCCACTGTGATCACCTCTGCCGAGTTG
Source organism: Acidobacteriota bacterium (assembly GCA_031429375.1). Classification (GTDB taxonomy): domain Bacteria; phylum Acidobacteriota; class Vicinamibacteria; order Vicinamibacterales; family UBA2999; genus 12-FULL-67-14b. Next base: position 3,033 of record JANOZI010000339.1, read on the forward strand.
AGCAACATGGCGGCGGGCGCGCTGGACGATGCGCTGCGCTCGACGCCGGGGTTCACCCTGTTCCGCCGCTCGTCATCGCGTGTGGCGAACCCGACCACCCAGGGTGTGACGTTGCGCGGGGTCTCGGGATCCGGCGCGAGCCGCACGCTGGTGCTGGCCGACGGCGTGCCGTTGAACGACCCCTTCGGCAGTTGGGTCTATTGGAACCGGATCCCGATGGCGGCGGTCGATCGCGTTGAAGTGGTGCGCGGCGCGACCGGCGATCTGTATGGCGCCGGCGCGCTGGGCGGCGTGGTTCAGCTGCTCACGGTGCAGCCGATCCGCAGCCGCGCCCGGGCCACGATCGACGGCGGTTCGCACGACACTGTCCGCGGGTCGCTCTTCGCCGCCGCCGAACGAAACGGCTGGGCGGCGTCGGGCGCCTTTGAAGG
>JANOZI010000340.1:0-2379 GCA_031429375.1 Acidobacteriota bacterium
TGCGGCCAGTGGCAAGGAGGCTGTCGAAGCCGAGATGCAGTCGGCCGGAGACGCCGGCCGCGCGTTCCGCGAGTTTGCACTCGGATTCAATCCGCTGCTGGCCGTGCCCGAGCGTGGGCCGTGGATTCCGTACTACGGCTACGGTTCGGGCGTCGTGCGCCTGTCGTTGGGCGACAACTCCGAACTGGGCGGCGCCGTGACGGGCGGGTACGTCCGCTGGAACTTCTTCACCGACCTCACGGTCACGGTCGGATCGAGAACGTGGGTGCGTAGCGGTCACCTGCAGTGAAAGGTTGCACGTAAGATAAGCGTCATGCGCGCTGCTGTCCTGTGGTTACAAGGCGATCCGCTCAGTGTCGAAGAAGTCCAGCTCTCGCCGCCCGGCCCCGGTGAAGTGCTCGTGGAAGTGAAAGCGGCCGGCGTGTGCCACAGCGACCTGCATCCTGCGCGCGGCGACTGGAAAATGCGCACCCCCGTCGTGCTCGGCCACGAAGGCGCGGGCATCGTGCGCGAGCTCGGCGCGGACGTCACCTCGCTCGAGGTGGGCGACCACGTCGTGTTCTGCTGGACGCCGGCCTGCGGGCAGTGCCCGTCATGCGCCGACCACCGGCCCGTGCTGTGCGATCGGCTCGACAAGACGACCTATCGCAACAAGCTGCCGAGCGGTGAATCGCGGCTGTGGGCGCGCGATCAGGCGCTGGCGCCGTTTCTGAGTACCGCGTGCTTCGCGGAGCAAGCCGTCGTGGCGCAGGAAGGGGCGGTGCGCGTCTCGCGCGACGTGCCGTTCGACGTGCTCGCTTCGCTTGGCTGCGCCGTGCTCACCGGGATGGGCGCGGTTACGAACACCGCGCGGGTCCCGGCCGGCGCAACCGTGGTCGTGATCGGCGCCGGCGGCGTCGGGCTGAACGTGGTGCAGGGCGCGGTGATGGCCGGGAGCGCGCGGGTGATCGCCGTCGATCCGCAAGCCGCCGCCCTGGCGCTGGCGACGACATTTGGCGCCACCGACGTCGTGCCCGCCGGCGGCGCGGCGGTGGCCACGATCCGCGAGCTCACGCACGGCCGCGGCGCCGATTTCGTCTTCGATACCGTGGGTGCTCCCGCGACTCTCACCGACGCATTGGCCTCGACCAAGAAGGGCGGCACCGTGGTCGTGACCGGGTTGTCGCGCACCGACGCACAGGCGTCGATCGCGATCTTTCCATTCGTCATGCAGGAGAAGACGCTGATCGGATCGGTTTACGGTTCGGGCCAGCCCGCGCGCGACATTCCACGGCTGGTCGGCCAGTACCAGAGCGGCGCGCTGAAGCTGAAGGAACTGATCGCGCGGACGTATCGGCTCGATCAGGTGAACGACGCGCTCGATGCACTGGCGGCCGCGACCGGCGCGCGCGGCGTGATCCTGATGTGACACGTTCAGAATCACGAATAACCAATTTCGAATAACAAAAAAGCGCGATCGTTGGTTATTGGTACCTGGTTATCGGCTATTTCATCACGGCTATAATCCGCCGATGACGCGCCTGCGCTGCATCACACTACTGCTGATCGCCGTGACCATACCGGCGTCAACGGCGATCGCGCAAGACCCGCCGCCTCAGCCCGCCGGACGCGGACAGCGGGTCTCGCCGCCACAGCCGCAGCAACAGCAAACCGACGAGTACTTCGTCGGCGCGTGGACGTTCACCTGGATTGGCCGCGAAAGTCCGGTGAGCGCCGGCCCGCGATCCGGAACGCTGACCTACGCGCGCAAGAGCCCGGGCACGCTCGACCTTCGCGCCGAAGGCAAGATCGACGGCGGCGCCGCGTTCACCGAAACCGGAAGCGCGGTGTGGAACGCCGACAAAAAGACCATCATCTGGGTCGAGCGATTGAGCACGGGCCTCGAGCTGCGATCGGCCGGGGACTGGTCGTCTCCGATCGGCATCCGCGCCGAGAGCGAGCCGGTCAAGGCAGGTTCGCAAACGGTCCGCGTCAAGCGCTTGTATTCGATCCTTTCGCCGCAGTCCTACATGGTCACGGAAGAAATCTCCGTGAACGGCGGGCCGTATCAGCGCCTCGGGAACGGACGGTTTCAGAAGGCGCAGCCCTGAGGACTGCGCGTATACTCGACCGAGACAAGGAGTCAGGATGACGCGAGTCACACGCACCGCGTGGATCTCAGTGAGCATTGCCCTCATCGCGACCGCGCGGATTGTCGCCGGACCCGCGTCCTCAGCCGGCGCGCCCACCGCGACCTCGCCGACCTTTTCGAAAGACATCGCACCGGTGCTGTTCAACCGCTGTGCCGAGTGTCATCGGCCCGGAGCCATGGCGCCGATGTCGCTGCTGACCTACGAAGACGCGCGCCCATGGGCAAAGGCGATCAAGGCGAAAGTCGTC
>JANOZI010000341.1:0-2370 GCA_031429375.1 Acidobacteriota bacterium
GCCTTCGAGCCGTGCAACGAGCGCGAGGCGCGCCTGGCCATCCGGTGGGCCGTTGAGCAGAACCCGAACAGCACTTACCTGCGTTTCGTCAACGTGCCGCTCGACTTGCCGTACTGGCTGCCGTCTGATTACGCGCTACAGGTCGGCCGCGGCGCCCTCGTCCGGTCGGGAACCGAGGTGGCGGTCATCGGCTACGGCCCGGTGTTGCTGACCAATGCGTGGAAAGCGGCCGAGGAACTCGACCAGCACGGCGTCTCCGTCGCGGTGATCGATCTGCCGTGGCTCAACCGGATCGACGACGCGTGGGTGAGAGACACGCTCGGCCGCTTCTCGACGATCGTCACGCTCGACAACCATTACCTCGAGTTCGGCCAGGGGGTGATGGTTGCCGCGGCGCTGGCGCGAACCGGCGTGCGCGCGCAGCTCGCGGCGATCGGACTCACCGAAGTGCCCGCCTGCGGCACCAATGCCGAAGTGCTGGCGTATCACGGGCTCGACAGCGCGTCGATCGCGCGCACCGTGTTGCAGGCGACGCGCGGGACCCAGGCCTCAAGCCCCGAGCCCCCGGCCTTCGCCAAGGCTACGGCGGGCAAGCAATCCGAGTCGTGACCTACCCGGCTTTCGTCTCGCACTGGATCGCCGACGTCGAGGTGCCCTCGACCGGCGGCGCCGTGTTTGAGAAGCGATCGCCGATCGACGATCGCGTGGTGGCGCAGGTCGCGCGCGGCGGTGCGGCGGAAGTCGCGCACGCGTTGTCGGCGGCGGCCGGTGCGGCGGAGGCCTGGGCGCAGGTACCGCCGCCAAAACGCGGCGCCGTTCTCGGACGCGCGGCGCAACTGCTGCGCGAGCGCGAGCAACTCTTCGGCACCATCGTGCAGATCGAAACCGGCAAGCCGTGGAAGAACGCGGTCGCCGAGGTCGCCTCGGCCGCGGACCTCGCCGTCTTCATGGAAGGCGAGGGCAGCCGGTTCTACGGCAAGACCATGCCGAGCCCGATTCTGAACCGCTCGGTGCAAACGCTCAGGCAGCCGATCGGGATTTGCGCGGCCATCATGCCGTTCAACAGCCCGCTCGCCGGCATCGCGTGGAAAGCGTTTCCCGCGCTGCTCTGCGGCAACGCCGTCGTCGCCAAGTCGCACGAGCTGACGCCGCATACCGCGGTGGAATTCGGCAAGTTGATGAAAGACGCGGGTCTTCCCGTGGGCGTGTACTCCGCGGTGCAGGGCTATGGTCCCGATGTCGGCGCGCCGCTGGTGCAAGACTCGCGCGTCGGTGTCGTCAGTTTTACGGGCTCGTCGGCCACCGGCAAGCTGATTCAGAAAATCGTCAGCGAGCGTCCGGTGCTGGCGAAGGTCTGCCTCGAGCTGGGCGGCAAAAACCCCTTCGTGGTGTGCGACGACGCGGATCTCGATTTGGCGGTGGAACTGGCGGTGGCTTCCGCGTTCGTCGACGCCGGGCAGCGCTGCGCTTCGGGCAGCCGAATCATCGTGTTCGACACGGTCTACGAGACCTTTCGAAAGGCGCTGCTCGCGCGCGTCGCCAACGTCAAGGTCGGCTCAGGCCCGGACGATGAATGCGGGCCGGTGATATCGCGCGCTAATCTCGATCGGCTCGTTCAGCAGGTCGCAGCCGGCGTGTCACGTGGCGCCAGTCTGATCGCGGGCGGACAGGCGGTAGCATCGCTGGCTCCCGGGTACTACATGGCGCCGACAGTGATCGAAAACGCCGCACCGGGCGACGAGATTTCTCAGCAGGAACTGTTCGGGCCCGTAACGTGCCTTTATCGCGTCAGCGGTTTTGACGAGGCGGTGCACCTGGCCAACCGCACGAACTATGGGCTGACCGGCGCGATTCACACGGCGAGCCTGCATCGCGCGCAGGAGTTCATCACGCGGTATCGCGGCGGGCTCGTCTCGGTGAACGGCGCGACCTTCGGCGCCGGCCCGCACATGCCGTTTGGCGGCGTCAAGAATTCAGGCAACGGTTTTCGCGAGCCGGGCACCGAATCGCTCGACGTCTACACCGAGCTGAAGACGGTGGTCATTAATCACACGCCTGGGCGGGTCTAAAGACCCGCCCCTGCAAATGCAAAAACGAAAGATCTGCTTCCCGATCACCAATCGGGCCTACTACGGCCGCAGCCAGCTGCTGATCAAGAAGCTGCACGCCCATCCCGAGCTGGACCTGAACCTGATGCTCGGCGGATCGATCCTGCTCGACAAGTACAGCCGCCACATCGCCGACGACATCGCAGCCGAAGGCTTCACCATCGCGGCCTCGCTGTTCAACGTGATCGAGGGCGGCAACCACGTGGCGATGGCCAAGACCGCGTGCCTGACGGCGCTCGAGTTCACCAACAGCCTGCACACG
>JANOZI010000342.1:0-8048 GCA_031429375.1 Acidobacteriota bacterium
CCGCCGGCCGGCGGTTCGTATCGGCGCTGATCTGGGTCACCGCGGCCCTCGTCATCCTTCGCGAGCTCGACGTCGACATCACGCCGGTCCTGACCGGCGCGGGCATCCTGGGGCTCGCGGTCGGCTTCGGCGCGCAGACGCTGGTCAAGGACATGATCGCCGGCATCTTCATCATCGCGGAAGACCAGGTGCGAGTCGGCGACGCCGCAATCGTGAACGGGATCGAAGGCGCGGTCGAAGAGATCAACCTGCGGACCATCGTGATCCGCGACGTGGAAGGGGTCGTGTACACGATCGCCAATGGCGACATCCGCACGCTGGCGAACCGATCGAAGGATTTCGCGTACACGGTGATCAGCCTCAACCTCGGTTACGAGAACGATACGGATGCGGTGATCGAGGCAGTCAAGGCGGCGGCGGACGAGGTCGCGAGGGACCCCACGCTCGCCGCGTCGATCCTCGCCCCGCTCGAGGTCTTCGGCATCGACGACTTCGCGGCGACGCACTTGCGGATGCGATTCCGCCTCAAGACGCTCCCCCTCGGGCAGGCTGAGGTCGGGCGCGAATTGCGGCGGCAGATCAAAAAGACGCTCGACGCCCGTGGCATCAAAGTGCTGGCCCTGCCACTGATAACACCCGCCGCACGTGTAGGGGCGGGTCTTTAGACCCGCCCGTGTACGGCGAGTCTAAGGACTCGCCTCTACTTACGTCGTCCTGATACCGATCGGTGCCCTGCGATCGTCGCGCGCCAGGGATGCTCGGTGCCGACGCGGATGCCGATGCGCGAATCCCAGGCGATCTCACCGGCCACGATGCCGCGATCGTGGATCGTCAACGGGCCGCGCGTCAGCGGACGCAGATTATCGGCCAGCGTGATGCCGAGGGCTCGAGTCAGGTTGCCCGGCCCGCGGCACAGCTCGTGATCGGCGACCGGTGGCTTGCCCTTCCGCCACGGCGCGCGCGCGCGACGGCGCCGCATCAGCGGCAGGCCCTCGAGCGGCTCGAGCGCCCGGATCAACACGGCCGACGGGTGCCCTGCTTCTTCGGTCACCGCGTTCATCATGTCGTGCAGACCGTAATTCAAGTAGACGTACGCGCGCCCGGGTGGACCGTAGAGCGGTGCGTTACGCGCGGTGCGGCCAACCGCCGCGTGACAGGCGGGGTCATCTTCACCGATGTAAGCCTCGACTTCGACGATCAGGCCGGAGGTGAGGCCGGATTTGGATCGACAGACGAGGACCTTGCCGATCAGGTCGCGGGCAACGTCGAGCGTGGGCCGCGCGTAGAAATCGGCCGGCAGAATCACGGCAGCGGAAAGCCGAGCTCGGCGAGGTAGCCGCGCGCCTGGCCGTGCCGCTTCTTGTCGTCCATCGCCTGGCGGAGCACCCTGATGGAACCGTCCTTCAAGAGCCGCTCGCGGGCGAAGGCCACGGCCAGGGCCGTAGCATCGTTGCCCTCGGCCCACGGGTCCGCGGCCAGGCGCTTCACGAACTCCGCCGAGAACGGATCGCCGATGCGCGCCATCGCTTCGATTGCGCCGCCGGCGAGCGCTCGCTTCTTGGCATCCCGATAAAAGTTGTAGCGCTCGGTGAGGGCCGTCAGCGCGCCGCGCTCGCGAATTTGCCCCAACGCATCCATGGCCGCGAGTTGTTCGGTGTCGTTCGAGCTGTTCCACATCTGGAACAAGGCTTCGACCAGCCCCTGCGGCACGGTGCCAGTGGCCTTGGATTCGAACGGCACGGCAAACACCCGTCCGGCGACCCGCGCCCCGACAATGCGGGTCCGGCGATCCTGGGACCCGATCATGTTGAGCAGCGCCCGCCCTGCCGCGGTCAGCTCGCCGGCCGCGACATCGGGAGCGGATTTTCCTGCGAGGATCCCGAAGGCATAGGCGGCCGCAATCCGGTCGGCGCCCGTGGACGTCGCCAGCATCGCCAGCGGCGCGGCAAACGAGCCCGGCGTCGGCTCGAGCAGCGGCTCCTCGTTGTCGTCGAACGCGCCTTCGAAGCCGCGCGACGACAGCGTCACGCCGTGACGCTCCATCAACTCTTCCAATACGGCCTGGGCTGAGGCCGGCCCTGCCGCGCACAGCAGCACCATCACACACACGACCGGGACATTTTTCATCGGGGTCTCACTTGGCCATCATCTGAAACACTTTGCCGGACGACAGGATCTCTTTGATGTAACGGCCGGTGTGCGACTCGGGCACGTGGGCCACCTGCTCGGGCGTGGCCATCGCGAGCACGCGGCCGCCGTCTTCGCCGCCTTCCGGGCCGAGGTCGATGATCCAGTCGGCGACCTTGATCACGTCGAGGTTGTGCTCGATCACCACCAGCGAGTGGCCGGCTTCGAGCAGCTTGCGGAACGCCGCCAGCAGCTTCGCGATGTCATCGAAATGCAGCCCCGTCGTCGGCTCGTCGAGGATGTAGAGCAGCCGCTCGCCGGCATGTGACGAGAGATGCGCCGCGATCTTGATGCGCTGCGCCTCGCCGCCCGACAACGTGGTCGCCGGCTGGCCGAGCCGGAGATAGCCGAGGCCGATCTCGTCGAGCACCTGCAGCCGGCGCATCACCTTCGGGGTGGCGCTGAAGAACGACAGCGCCTCACGCACCGTCAGGTCGAGCACCTGCGTGATGTTCTTGCCGCGGCACCGGACGTCGAGCACCTGCGACTTGAAGCGGCGGCCGTCGCACTGCTCGCACGGCACGAACACGTCGGCCAGGAACTGCATTTCGACCCGGACTTCGCCCTCGCCCTGGCAGGCCTCGCAGCGTCCGCCCGGGACATTGAACGAAAAATGACTCGCGGTGAGGCCGCGCGACTTGGCGTCCTTGGTGCTGGCGAACAGCTCACGGATCGGGTCGAAGGCTTTCAGGTAGGTGACCGGGTTCGACCGCGGCGTGCGGCCGATCGGCGTCTGGTCGACCAGCACCACGTCGCTGACGTAGTCGTGACCTTCGAGGCGCTGGTGCGCGCCGACCTTGCGATCCCAATCGCCCTTGGCCCGCTTGATCGCCGCGTAGAGCACATCGTGCACCAGCGTCGACTTGCCCGAGCCGCTGACGCCGGTCACGACCGTGAGGGTGTTGAGCGGAATCTCAATGTCCACGCCCTTGAGGTTGTGCTCGGTCGCGCCGAACAGCCGGATGCGCTGCGGCGAGCCCTTGCGTCGCGCGTGCGGCACCGGAATGCTGAGCTCGCCGCGCAAGTACTTGGCGGTCAACGAGCGCGGCTCCTGCATCAGCGCCTCGAGCGTGCCCGTGAACACGACGCGGCCGCCGTGCTCGCCGGCCCCGAGGCCCATGTCGACGACGTGATCGGCGACGCCGATCATGTCGGCGTCGTGTTCAACCACGATGACGGTATTGCCTTGATCGCGGAGCTGCCGCAGGATGGCGATCAGTCTCGCGTTGTCGCGGGTGTGCAGGCCGATGGACGGTTCGTCCAGCACATACAGGGTGCCGACCAGTGCCGAGCCAAGCGAGGTGGCCAGGTTGATGCGCTGCGCCTCGCCCCCCGACAGCGTCGACGACAGCCGGTCGAGCGTCAGGTAATCGAGGCCGACGTCGCGCAAGAAGCCCAGGCGGCGCCGGATTTCCCTCAGCACCTTGTCGGCGATAACCGCTTCCTTTTCGGTGAGCTGCAGGTCGGCGAAGAACTGCTGCGCGTCGCGGACGGTGCGGGCCGAGGCACGGTCGATGGTCACGCCGCCGACGTGGACGTCGCGGGCCTCGCGGCGGAGCCGTGTGCCGCCGCAATCGGCGCAGGTCAGGTAGCCGCGATAGCGGCTGAGGAACACGCGGACGTGGACCTTGTATTTCTTGCGCTCGAGCCAGCGGAAGAAGCCGCGCACGCCTTCGTAATCGGTCGCCACCTGCCCTGAGCCTGTCGAAGGGTTGCCTTCGACGACAAAGGCCACTTCTTCTGGGGTCAGGTCGCGCCACGCCGCGTCGAGCCGGACGCCCTTCGTCTTGGCCGCGCGTTTCAGCTCGGCCAGCTGCGATCGATAGTGCGGCTTGGTCCACGGCTCGATCGCGCCCTGGTTAATCGACTTCGCTGGATCGGGCACCACCAAATCCAGATCGAGCTCGATGATGTTGCCGAACCCGTGACAGGTCGGGCAGGCGCCAAATGGGTTGTTGAACGAGAACAGCCGCGGCTGCGGATCTTCGTACGCAATGCCGCAGGTGCGGCACTCGAAGCGTTCCGAGAACATGTGCCACGCCGGCTCGCCGCCGGTGTCGGCCAGCTGTACGGCCCAGGCGGCGCCGCCGCCCTCGGTATAAGCGGTCTCGATTGAATCGGTAATACGCGTGCGCGCGTCCGCGGCGGTCTTGATGCGATCGACGACCACCCGCAACACCGACGCATGCTTGATCAGCGCGGGATCGACATCCTCGAACGCGACCGCATTGCCGTCGATCAGCAGCCGGCCGAAGCCCTTCTTCCGCAGGTTGTCGATCAACGTGGCAGACGGCGACGCGGCCGGGGCGGAGAACAGATCGTCCTTCTCGGTCTCCTCCGGCTCGTCGGGCTCGTCGACGACCTTCGCGCCGTCCATTTGCATCACGGGCAGATCGAATCCCAGGAGCAGGCGCGTGCCCTCTGGCACCGCCAGCAACTTGTTGGTCACGACCTCAGCGGTTTCGCGAATCACTTCCTGCCCGCACTGCCGGCACATCGTCCGGCCCACCCGTGCGTAGAGCAGGCGCATGTAGTCGTGGATCTCGGTGACGGTGCCAACGGTGGAGCGCGGGTTGCGGACACTATTCTTTTGCCGGATGGCGATCGACGGGCAGATGCCGTCGATGCGATCGACGTCGGGCTTCTCCATCCGCTCGAGGAACTGCCGGGCGTAAGCTGATAGCGACTCGACATAGCGCCGCTGGCCCTCGGCGTAGATGGTGTCGAAGGCGAGCGAGGATTTGCCCGAGCCGCTGACCCCGGTGAAGACGATCAGCTTGCCCGTGGGCAACGTCAGATCGACGTTCTTGAGGTTGTGCGTGCGAGCGCCGCGAATCACGAGGGCCGAAGCGTTGGCAGAGGGCGACATTGGTCCTGTTGCGGGGAGGTCTACAGGCGCGGATTTTTGCCGCGCCTGTAACCTTTGATATTACCCCAACTGTCGCAATTGTAGCGGCGGGTCTGAAGACCCGCCTGCGACGGACCCGCCTCTACCGTGCGTCGGTGCTTGGGTTGCTGAAGGGTTTGCCCTTCCAGAAACTGTTCAACGTCGCGAGACGTTCCGCCGCGAGATCCTTGTGGCCGGCGGCGGCGTGCGCCTTCACCGCGCCCATCAGCGATCGCGCGCGGTTCGGCATCCGCAGCAGGCTCACTTCGAACGCATCGGCTGCCTCGGCCGGCTTGCCGGCCTGCAGCAGCACTTCACCGAACAGCTCGTGCGACGGCTTGATCGGTTCCGCAGCGCCGTTTGGTGCACGCATGGTCTCTTCGATCTGCACTGCTTCCTTGAGCAGCGCGATGGCCTTGTCTTTCTCGCCCTTCGCCAGCGCGATCGACGCGGCGATCTCGTTATGCATGATGCGGGCGGACTTGTTCATCTCGCCGGCGCCGGGCGGCGCCGGTGGCGGAGGCGCGCCGCCGTGATCGGCATGCGCGCCGGCGGCGGCTGCTCCGCCGGGGGTGGTCGCGGCCTTGGCCGCGAGCAACGCTTCCATTTTCGCGGCGGTCGCGATGTCGCCGGTCTTGATCGCGCTCATGGCGTTTGCAAAAATCGTATGGTCCGACGCGTTATCCGCAATCGGCTGCACCTTCCACTCTTCGGTTTCGATGATGTAGCGGGCCTTCTGCAGCGCCAGGGCGCCGAGCGCGCGCGCGTGCTTGGTCTTCTCGGCCATCTGCGCGAACATCTCCATCCGGTTTCGCGCGCCGGCATAATCGCCCTGCTGCAGGAAGCCGTACTGGCCCCAATCACCGGAGTGCGACAGGTCGCCGGGGACGTCGCCAGGCTCCCACAGATCAAGCGCGATCTGATAGGCGCGGACGTTCTGGTCGACGACTTCTTTCCACATTCCATGCTGGATGAAAATGTGCGTCGGCATGTGGACGGCGTGCGACACCGCCGGGACGATTTTCGCGAAGACGCGCGCGGCCTCGAGCGCGAGCGGCGCGTGCACCGGATCGTCGAACGCGTGGATGATGTAATGCACGGCACCCGGGTGATTCGGGTTCTTCTTGAACACGTCCATCGCCAGCGCGCCCGCTTTGACGTTCATCCGCCCGGTGCGATCATCGACCGCGGTCGAGGCGCTCAGGATCGACAGCGCGTAAAACGTCTTCACCTCGTCATCATTCGGGAACTGGGTGTAGAGCCGCTCCATGGCGGTCATGTAGTTGAGGCGGCGTTGCCGCGACTCGCCCTCGCCCCACAGCTCCTCGACCGCGTGCATGAAGCCCTTTTCGCGAGCGGTTGGCGCCTTGGCGACGCGCGCGGCGCGATCCGCCCCCAGCCGCGCGAGCACGGCCCGCGGTTCCTTGAAGTCCATCTGCGAGTTGAGCGGATGGTTGTAGGCGAGCGACTCCCCCCAATACGCCATCGCGAAGTCGGGCTGGGCCTGTTGCGCGAGCTTGAACTCGGCGATGGCCTGTTTCCACCCGAAGCTGTGGAGAATCGCCACGCCGCGAAGGAAGTGCTGCTGGGCGGCGGCCGATCCCGACGTGGGGAACGACAGTTGTCCAACGTCTTGCAGCTGGGCGGCGGCGGGCGCGACGAGCGTAAGGGCAATGACGGCGCAGAACAGTAGACGACGCATGCGGGCCTCCGGGATGATTCTACCCCTTGCGGCAGATCGCGGAACTAAAGTTCCGCGCTACGCCGTCACACGGGCGTACCCGATATTGCGGGTCAATGTCGAAGTCCCATGGCGCGATCCTGTAGCGCGGAACTTTAGTTCCGCGATCACCGCGATCACCGCATCTGGTCCCGCGATCACGTGAATTGGGTTCCGCGATCGCGGGCGGCCCGGCGATTGCACGATCTTGGCTATGGGTCGCAAACGTCCACCCCGCCTCGCTGACTTCGACTACATCGGATTTCATCGGTATTTCCTCACCATTTGCACGGAGGGCAGGCTGCAGGCGTTTACGGATCTCGACGCCGGTCGCGCGTTGGTGACGCAATATCTTCCATACGCCGACGCCGAGGGCTTCGCAGTAATTGCGTACTCCCTGATGCCCGACCATCTCCATACGCTTGTCAAGGGGCAACACGCAGCTGCCGATCTCCGGCAGTTCATCCGATTCTGGAAGCAGAGTTCGGGTTTCGCATGGAAGCAGCAGACGGGCATCCGATTGTGGCAAGAGGGTTACTTCGATCGCGCGCTACGTCCTGAAGAGGGTGACCTGTTCGTAATCGGCTACATCGCAATGAATCCAGTGGATGCCGGCCTGGCGCCGACGCCTTTCGACTATCCGTTGTTCGGTTACTCGCATTACACGAAACAGGAAATTCACTTAGCAATCGAGGAGTATCTGAAATCGCGGAACTAAAGTTCCGCGCTACATGATCGGATGTTGGCGACCCGCATCGTGCGAGGTGTGGCGGCGGAACTCTAGTTCCGCGACCACGGCAACACGTAGCGCAGAACTCTAGTTCCGCGACCCCGGCAACACGTAGCGCGGAACTTTAGTTCCGCGGCTGACCCGTCACAGCCCCGCCAGTTTGATGGCACCGTTGCCAGTCGTGATGCGACGCAGGTAGTCGATCTGTCCAAGGTGATAATTCAGGTGGCCGTTCAGGTGGATCAAGAATTGGCTGGTGGAGATGGGCACGCTCAAGACCTGCTCCGGATAGGTCGCCGCGAGCTGCGGCTCCGACAACGCTTCGATGACGCGCGGAACCATGCGGCGGACGGCTTCGATTCGGGTGACGAGTTCTTGTTGCTCCATTCCCCGCCTGCTGAACTCGAGCGGACGATCGCGGGCGTAGTCGATCCCGCCAAGTTGCCGGCCGATGTACTCGCGCAGGTTTCCTTCGAGGTGGAGGGCCAGCGTGCCCGCGGCGTTGGTGATGCCGGGCGCTGGTT
>JANOZI010000343.1:0-2167 GCA_031429375.1 Acidobacteriota bacterium
TTCGAAGATCTTTTCGTCTTCGACGGTCAGCTTGATGCACAACTCGATGAAGTTGGGACGCGACACCGAGATCGGCTGCTTGTCGGGTTTCTCGGGCGGCACAAACGACGGGTCGTACGGCAGCGACGGATCGCAGCGCACGCCGAAGTAGTTCTGCACGCGGCGCTCGGTCGGCAGGCCGTTGTCGTCCCACCCCATCGGGTAGAACACTTCCTTGCCCCGCATGCGCTGGAAGCGGGCGATCATGTCGGTGTGCGTATAGGAAAAGACATGCCCGACGTGCAGCGACCCGCTGACCGTCGGCGGCGGCGTGTCGATCGAATAGATCTGGTCGCGTGACCTGGCGCGATCGAAGCGGTAGGTGCCCTCACGCTCCCAGCGCGCGGCGAGCGTGTCTTCCAGGCCTTCGAGTGCAGGCTTTTCGGGAACGGGCATATCTCTCTATTATGACAAGGCCGAAGGCACAAGGCCGAAGGCAAAAAAGGGCACACCGTTTTTCCTTGTGCCTTGTGCCTTTAGTGGTTAGTGAGTGTCCCGCTCGGCCTGCGCCTTGATGCGGCCGATCTCATCGCGCACCAGGCGCTCCGAGGTCTCCGACACCACCGCGTGAACCGTCTCGCGAATGGTCGCCGTGATTTCCGCGCGCAGATGTTCGCCAAGCGATCCGGCGTTGAGGCGCACGGCCACGCGCTCGGCGATCTGATCGAGCATGTCGTCGGTGATCTCGGGCGCGGCCGCCTGCACGATGACGGGCGCGGGCGCGGGTGCCGACGCCGCGGGCGGATGCGGTTGCTCGCCTTGCTCGAATGCCAGCAGCGCGGCGAAATCGTCTGCAACCTGCGACGCCGGAGGCGCGGGCGGTGGCGGCGGGGCCGGGGCGGGTGTGGGCTCGCCGTCCGGCCCAAACTCAAAATCCAGGTCCGCATTCGTGGCGGAGGCATTCGGGGCGGCGGCTTCCACCGCACCGGACCCGTCAGGTGTTTCCATGTCGCGTATTCCCATTTCCGCCGCAAGCACTTTCTGCTCGGCCAGGCTCTCCTCCTGGCCCTGCTTGTCGTCTGCGAACCACTCGTCGTCCACTTCGAAGATCGCCGAATCCGTCGTGGCTTCTCGAAGCGCCGGCGGGGGCTGGCGCCGGTCCGGCAATCGCGGATCGACGACGGTGCCCTGGTGTGCCAGCGGCGGCGCGGGGTTGCGGCCGTCGCGATCGTGCCGCGGCGGCGACGCGCGACGCTCCGGGCCGGTGTAGCGCGGCTGTTCGTCGCGCCCGTCGAGTTTCTTGTCGAGCGAATCGAAGGCGGCATCGAGCGTGCCGAGGTAATCCGCACTCGATCCGTCGGCGCCCTCCTCGGCGGGAGCGTCCGGCGACGGGGGACGCTTGTCCGGGTTGGCGGGCTTCGCGGCGCGGACCGCCGGAGGCTCGCTGCGGCGGGACTGCGAGGACGCCGGCGCGTCGCGCGGCACGGGCGGTTTCCGGGCGGCAGGCGAAGTCGCGGGCGTCACGCGCCGGCCCGGTGGTTCGGGAGGGGCATCGCCCTTGATGCCGAGGAGATTTTTGACGCGGCTAATCACGACAGTCGGGTCCAGTGGTTTCTCGAGTACTCCGGTTACGCCGCTCGTCTTGAGCCGGTCCAAATCGACGCTTTCGAACGCACCGGTCAGCAGCAGCACCGGCAGGTGTTTCAACGCCGGCTGGCTGCGAACGAAGCTGGCCACGTCGTAGCCGCTGACGTTCGGCATCGCCGACCCGGCCAGCACGATGTCGGGCGGCCGCGTCTTGATGCGATCGATCGCCGCCTGGCCGTCCGAGACCGTCACGATCTCGAAGTCTTCGGCCGCAAACGTCAGCCCGATGACTCGCTGGACAGTAATGCTGTCGTCGGCGAGAAGCAAGGTGCGCATGGGCCAGGCTACCTTCGGGTATCGGCCGCGCGAGCCGAACCGACCAGCCGGGTCGTCAGACGGGCTCCACGCGGGCGCGGGCGTTGGCCGCGATGAAATCGATAATCTGTTGCATCGGCGTACCCGGCAGGAAAATGCCGCGAATGCCCATCGCATTGAGCTTCGGCAGGTCCACCGTGGGAATGATGCCGCCGATCACCACCTGGACATCGTCCAGGCCCTTCTCTTTCAACAAGCTCATGACGCGCGGACAGATGTGCATGTG
>JANOZI010000344.1:0-6067 GCA_031429375.1 Acidobacteriota bacterium
CGATCGCATCAGCGACAAGCAGATTCATGACGTGGTGGCCTACCTGGAGACCCTGAAATGACTCGCTGGCTTGCGCCCGGGCTCGTCCTGCTGCTCTCCGCGTCCGCGATCGCGCAGCAGCCGCAGCTGACAACCGCACAGATTGAGAAACCCGCCCCGACCTCGTGGCCGACCTACAACGGCGACTACTCGGGACGGCGCTACAGCCCGCTCACCAAGATCAACAGCGCGAACGTGAAGCACCTGAGCGTGGCGTGGCTCTACGACTTGCCGGCCGGCAGCGCCAGCGTAAAGGCGACACCACTCCAGGTCAACGGCGTGCTGTATTTTACGACGCCAGATCACGTCTACGCCGTCGAGGCGCGAACGGGGCGCGAACTGTGGCACTACGTGTGGACCAGGAACCGCGGCGGCAACAAGATCGGCAACCGCGGTGTCGGCATCCTCGGCGACTCGCTGTTCTTCGTGACGCCGGATTGCAACCTGGTTTCGCTCAACGTCAAGACCGGGCGCGAGAACTGGTTCAAGGAATACTGCTCGGTCGAGATGATGTATTACGGCTCGGTCGCGCCGGTCATCGTGAAGGATCGCGTGATCGTCGGCGTCAGCGGCGACGACCTGGATCAGCCGGCGTATCTCGATGCGCGTAGTCCCGCCACTGGCGACCTGATCTGGCGGTGGTATGTCACGCCCCAGGCCAAGGACGATCCGGGGCTCGACACGTGGCCCAGCCTCGACATGGCCAAACACGGCGGCGGCATGACGTGGCAGCCGGTGACTTACGATCCCGAGTTGAACCTCGTCTACGTCACCACCGGCAATCCGCAGCCGGTCGTGGCCTACGCCAATCGCACCGGCGCGAATTTGTTTACGGCCTCGATCGTGGCGCTCAATGCCGACACGGGAAAGATGGCGTGGTACTTCCAATCGTCGCCGCACGACACGCACGATTGGGATGCGACCCAGACGCCCGTGCTCTTCGATGATGTGGTCAACGGCCAGCCACGGAAGCTGCTGGCCCAGGCGTCGCGCAACGGCAAGTTCTTCGTGCTCGATCGCGTCCATGGCCGGGCGATCGTCTCGACCGAGTACATCAAGACGAACTGGTCGCTCGGCAAGGACGAACGGGGGCAGCCGATCCCCAATCCCGAGAAACGTCCGCAGATTGCGGGTGCGCTGGTGACGCCGAACCAGGCGGGTGCGACGAACTGGTATTCGCCGACGTTCAGCCCGCAGACCGGCCTGTTCTATGTCAATTCGAATCGGGCGTTCAGCGTCTGGTACATCTACGACCCGAGCGACAACCCGATGGGATGGGGCGGAACAGACCGCGGTGGCTACGCTGAACAAGGTCAGCTCAAAGCGATCGACTACAAGACCGGCGACATTCGCTGGAGCATTCCGCGGTACGGCGGCAACACCGGGTTGCTCAGTACCGCCGGCAACGTGATTTTCGGGTCGGCGGCGTCAGGCCTCGGGGCCTACGACGCCACCACGGGCGCGCCACTGTGGAACTCGCGCATTGGCGGCGTCACCAACGGCCCGATCACCTACGAGCTCGATGGCAAGCAGTACGTCGTCGCCGCGACCGGCAGCCGTTTGGTGGCGTTCGTGCTTAATGAGTAGGGACGGGACAGCAACTCTTGACGGGAAGGCACTTCTTGACGGGATAGCACCTCTTGACGGGAAGGTGATACTTGACGGGATCTCAATCTAAGCAAGATCCTGTCGGATTCGCTGCGGTGGTTGTGGCGGGATTATCAGCCGTGACCGCGCTCATCGCGCGCTGAGCAGCGTCATGCGTACGTAACGTCGCGGCAGGACGGAACAATCCGGATGATCGTCGCATCGTCACATCCGCAGACGCGGCAGTAGAGCGACCGCGTTGTCCCGGTAGATCGCCTGCAGATCTTGTGGACTGAAAAACGGTAGCTCCGAGATCGCCCTGGCGACATCGCGGCTCGTCGCGCCCGGAGGGAAGTCGGTGCCGAACAGCACCTGTGACGGCGTGACGAGTTGCAGCAACGAGGCGATGGCGCCGGCGTTCGCGGCTCCGGCGAGGTCGTAATAGAACTTCTTGAGCTCGGGCATCAGCCCGTTCGGCAGCCGGTCCTTGGCGCTACTGGCCGCACCGCTGATCCGAGCCGCCAGAAACGGCAGCGTGCCGCCGGCATGCGACCAGATGAAGCGGATGTCGGGAAAGCGCGCCGCGTCGCCGCTGAACGTTATCCCCATGATGGCGCGAGTGGTGTCGGTGCCGTACTCCATGCTGCCAGGCGCGACACCCGGCGCGTACGCCAGGTTCCTGCAGCAGTTCGCCGCGGTCGGATGAACGTGGACCACCGCCTTGCGGCGATTCAGCTCCGCCATCACCGGTCGATACTTGGCGTTGCCAAGCCAGGTGTCGCCGTAGCTGGTGAGCAGGCCAACGCCGTCCACGCCGAGTGTGTCGTAGGCGTATGCGATCTCTTGCAGCGTGGCATCGACATCCGGCATGGGCATGGCGGCGAACAAGCCGAAGCGCGTCGGATAGTCCCGCACAAGCTTTGCACCGAAGTCGTTGCAGGCGCGCGCCAGGCGGCGCGTCACCGCCGCGTCGCCGAACCAGAGCCCAGGGTTGGTGATCGACACCACCGCCGTCGCCACGCCACCGCGATCCATGTCGTCGATTGACTGCGCGGGCGTCCACGTGGTGTTCGCCGCTTGCAGGAGAGGACGCCCTTTTACCTCGGCGACCCAGGCCGGCGGTGCAAAGTGATGGTGCATGTCGATCCGCGCGGGCTTGCCAACGGCAGGTTGCGCGACGACCCCGGGTACAGCGCCGCGGAGTCGGGGGCAGAGCGCCAGCGACGCCAGCATACCGAGCAGCAATTCGCGCCGGCCGCAGGCGATCATTTGCGGCCAGGGCTCGAAGTTCGCGACCGCGGGTCGAGCGGCTCGAGCTTGACGATCGAGGCGGCATGGTTGCTGCCCACCCAGAAGGTAACCGGGTCGGTCGAGTTGTCCACGAACACGCGTCGTACGTTCGTCGGAGCCGGCAGCAAGTATTCGATGAAGCGACCGGTCGTCGGATCGAGACGCAGGATGCGATCGCTGTACTCACCACCGGACCAGACCTCTCCGTTTCTGTCGGCGGTGACGTCGTACGGCCAGGTGCCCGGCGTCGGCGGCTTCCACTCCTGGAAACGGCGGGTGCGCGTGTCGAACATTCCGATGGAATCGGACCGGTTCTCACCGAACCAGAGTCGGTCCCGCGTATCCATCATGCCGCGCCGTGGTCCCGATCCCGGTGTCGGTGTCTTGAAGATCTCGATCGCGCCGGTCGTGGCGTCGATCCTTCCCACGTCCTCGGCGCCCATCACCAGAAAGTAGCCATTGTTACTGGAGTCCGGGATCACGTCATACACGTTGGGGCGCGGGATCTTGTATGGCTCGAACACTTCGAACGCTCCTGACTTGACGTCGAGCCGAAGAACCCTATAGGTGCCCGCATCCTGGAGCCATACCTTGCCGTCGATATGGTGCCGATCGGGACTCACCTGGTTGATCTGCACGTGATCGCCGTTCAGTTCCGGAGGCAGGCTCCAGGTTTGGAACGTTTCGGTTCTCTTGTCGAACTTGGCGATTCCGCCCTGAAACTGCATGCCGAGCCAGAGGTTTTGGTCCTTGTCGAAACGCATGCCGAGAATGCCCGTTGGCGCGTTCGGCTTGAGCAGTGGGATCTGATACTCGATGACCTTTGCGGTTCTCGGATCGAGCTTCCCCAGGATCTGCTCGCCGAAGCTCGCGTACCACGCCATTCCATCTGCATCGACGACGACATCGTGTGGCTGCCGCGTTCGGCGCGGCAATTCGTACTCGGTATAGATGACGTCGGTGGCCGTGCCCGACGGGCGCGGCAGCGTCTTCAGCTCGTATCGCCACGTCGAGCCGGCGCTCAGGTTGAGGGTGCTGAGATACTCGGCCTGACGACGCCGCGCCTGAAGCTGCCGCTCGGCTGACACCGTTCCACCGCCGATACGCGCCGCGGGCGTTCGCTGCGGCATCAACGGAAACGCAAGCGGTGGATAGCCGGCCATCCGTTCGATGACCGACTCGAAAGCGTGCGCGTCGTGGCGCGAGCGGGTGACGAGCTCCAGCGTATGGCAGTGCGCGCAGCCCCGGATCGAAGTGCGCTGATCGTCGGTACCCGGGAAGCTCGCCAACCACTCCGCGTTGGTCAACTGCGACGCAAGGTCCCGTGTCTTCGTGAGCTTCAGATTCAGCGTCGTCGTCCGCCGGGCGCTCAGCGTCGCTCTACCCGCCGTCTCGAGTTCGTAGCCGATGGCCCGGATGCGCAGAGTGTAGTCGCCAGGCTCGAGTCGCGCGCGTGGGAAGCCGTAGCGGCCGTCTCGATCCGTCACAACTGTCGTGGTGACCGTGGAGCCTGCGCGCTTGACGCTGACAAGGACCCCTTCCATGGGCCCCTCCTCGGCGGAGCTGATCGTCCCCATCAACCCGGCGGAAGGCTCGCTCTGCGCGACAAGCGCGGGCCGTGCGCCATGAAGGAGGATTACGACGCCGGTAAGCGAAGCGAGGAACGCGACCTGCACGCGCATGACAACCTCCCTGTCAGTGCGGCGATAGTAGCAGCTTCCTTCGGCAAACCGCATGCGGAACGTCGCTTCTCGAGGACGAGTGGGGCAAGTGTTTCGCGAACGTCCTCTGGTAGATCGAGAGGCGTCACTAGGGCATACTTGACGGCAATGCCAGATCGACCCCTGCGGTCGCGAGCATTCCCTGCGCTCGTCGCGCTGGCGGGAATGTGTCTGGCCGGCGCCGGCTATTCCACCTCAGCGCGCACAGTCCGCGCGCCGGGGGCCCCGGGGAGCCAAATTCGCAACGCCCGCGCCTTGCAGACCACGGCTCCCGGCCCTGCGGTTTCTCCACCTTCGCGCACCAGCGACGCCTCTGACCTTTTTCAGACCTACTGCGTGACGTGCCACAACAGCCGGTCCAAAACCGCCGGGCTCGAGCTGGATACGTTGGATGTGAACCGCGTGGCCGATCGCGCGGAGCAATGGGAAAAGGTCGTCACGAAACTGCGCACCGGCGAGATGCCGCCGCCCGGCCGGCCTCGGCCGGACGGCCCGTCCGCGCACGCCGTCGCGGTGCAATTGGAGCGCGAGCTCGACGCCGCAGCGGCAGCCAGGCCACGTCCAGGCCATGTGCCCGTTCACCGCTTGAATCGGAGCGAATACACAAACGCGATCCGCGATCTGCTCGGTCTCGAGATCGACGGACGCGCGCTGCTGCCATCCGACGACGCCGACCAGGAAGGGTTCGACAACGTCGCGAGCGTGCTCTCGATTTCACCGGCGTTGCTGGAGAACTACCTATCCGCCGCGCGAACCGTGAGCCGCATGGCGGTCGGCGATCTGTCGCTTCGCCCGGTGATCGAGAGCTTCAAAATCTCCAAGGCGCTGGTGCAGGACGATCGGCTCGGCGACGACCTGCCATTCGGCTCACGCGGCGGTGCGTTGGTTCGCCATTACTTTCCGCTCGACGCCGAATACACGATCAAGGTACTGCTGCGGCGCCAGGAGTACGACTACATCATCGGCATGGGCGAGCGGCACGATCTCGATGTCCGGCTCGATGGCACGCTGCTCAAGCGATTTTCCGTCGGCGGTGAAGCGAAGGGCATGACGACGCCGGAGAATTTTGCCGGCAACACGCAGGGCGATCCGGAGTTCGAAGAGTACATGCACACCGCGGACGCGCATCTCGAGTTGCGCGTGCCGGTGACTGCGGGGCGTCACGAAGTGGGCGTCTCGTTTGTCAGGCGATTCTGGGAACCCGAAGGCATCCTGCAGCCGCCACAAACCGGGTTCGGGCGCACCACGAACGAGTATTACCACGGCAATCCAGCGGTGGAGCTCGTCTTCATCGGCGGCCCGTATGGCAATCCGGCAGCGGGCAACTCGCTCAGCCGCCGCACCGTCTTCACTTGTCGGCCAGCAACAGCCTCGAGAAACCGCCCGCCAGACACCGCGTCGGAGGCGCGGTGTGCGAGGCAGATTCTCTC
>JANOZI010000345.1:0-7260 GCA_031429375.1 Acidobacteriota bacterium
GACCCGGTCGCGTTCGGCCTCGGTCAGCTTGTCGGCCTCGCCGAGCACGCCGAGGATGGTCATGCCGTTGACCCGCGTCGCGCGCGTGAACTCCGTCAGCCGCCGCAGGCTGGGCTCGTCCAGCGCACCGTCGGGCAGAAATGGCGTCGGCGTAATGTTAAAAATTCCAGTCAGATAATCAAACATATCTCTGCTAGTTCTGAGTTTAGAGTTCAGAGTTAAGAACTTTGTGCTCTCCACTCTTAACTCTGCACTCTGCACTCATAACTCTACTGAGCGTCAGGGAATTTGTTCACGCGATTGACGACCGGTTTCAGCGTCCGCAGGTAAGAATAAATCGCCGCGAGGTCCTCGCGCGTCATGCCGGCGTAGGCGGTGATCGGCATCACCGTATTCTGACGACGTTCCGCCTCGCCCAGATCCTTGGGCGGGGTGTTCTCGAAGCCCTTGAACTTGTCGACGAACTGCTGCTCCGTCCACGACCCGATTCCGGTGTCGGCATCGGGTGTGATGTTGGCGGCGCGCACCCGGTAGCCGGTTTCGACGAATTCCTGCCCGCCGGCAAAATCGCGCCCCGGCAGCGGCGTGCCGCGGTCGTCGATCGGGGTGTGGCAGTCGGCGCAGAGCGCCGAACGCGTCAGGTAGCGACCGTATGCGACCTTATCGTCCGGCGACGGCCGCGCCTGCGGCGCGCCGGCCCTGGGCAGGGTCCGCACCACGAGATTCAGCGGGAAGCTCAGCTCTCGATCCTTGATGTTGTGGTTCTCGATCGACCGCAGCGACCGGATGTAGGCGAGCACGGCGTGCATGTCGTCCTCCTGCATCGCGCCGAAATGCGGATACGGCATGAGCGGAAAGAGCGGCGTCCCATCCTTCGACACACCGGCGGTCACGGCCCGGTGCAGCTCGCCGTCACTCCACGAGCCGATTCCCGCGGGCGTGATGTTCTTCGAATACAGCATGCCGGCGCCGCCGAGATTGAACGATTCGCCACCCGCGCCGAGCAATTCCGGCTTTGCGGGGCCTGAATACTTCGTCCAGTCGCGCTGCGTGTGGCACGTGGTGCAGCCGACGACATGGTCATTCAAGTACTTGCCACGCGCCAGGCGTTCCGGAGTGGGCTCGATCCTGTATTCAGCCGCCACTGGCACGTTCGGAAATGCCAAGAAGAGATACCCAAGCCCGGCACCGGCGACGACAACGACCAACACGAGCAAGACAACAATGATTTTTCCGGCTGTTCGCATAGGTGTGGCTAGTTCTGCGGGCTCGCCGTCGTCGGCGGCTTGCGCTGCTTGGCGCGCTCGACCATCGCCGCCACATCGGCGGCGAGTTTCCTGGCATCGTAGACGATGCCGTCTTTGATGGTGTACTTCACGCCGCCGACGCGCTCGACGCGCGCGGTCTTGTCGTTCAGCTTCACGGCCCCGGTGGCGTAGAGCACCTTGAAGTTCTCGAGCGGGTTCTGATCAACGATCACCATGTCGGCCAGCAGGCCGGGTCGGATGATGCCGAAGTCGATCGCTTTGCCCTTCGGCTCCGATAACGTGAGCGCGCCGTTCAGGGTCGCGGATCGAATGACCTCGAGCGGATGGAAGCCCGCCTCCTGCAACATCTCGAACTCGAGGATGTAGCCGAAGCCGTAGGTCTGATAGATGAAGCCCGAATCCGAGCCGGTGGTGACCCGGCCGCCCGCATTCTTGAAATCGTTCAGGAACGACATCCACACCTGGTAGAACCGCTTCCACTCGATCTCGTCTTCCGTCGTCCAGTAGAACCAGTAGGCGCCGTGGGCGTTGCGATTGGGCTGGTAGAAGTCCCACAGCGACGGCGTGGTGTACTTCTCATGCCAGTCGGCGTTGCGCATCCGCATCACGTCGCGGCCGGCCGAGTAGATCGTCATGGTGGGATCGATGGTGAACTTGCCGTCGACCCATTCCTTGATGAGCGCGTTCCATGGCTCGCTGCCGCGGGGATGAATCTTGTCCCACAGCCGCGCCACCTGGCCGAAGCGGTGCTGCTCGTCGTTGTAGTTCTGGTTTACCGGGAAGGGCTGGACGACGTTGTCCTTGAGCAGCGCCTCGAACAGGCCGTAGTAATGGGTCAGCGTGCCGAGGCCGAGGCGTGACGCGTCGCGGGCGTTCATGCGGGCCACGCCCATCTGATCGAGGTGTGCGGTCGAGCCGAGGTTGTACTTCTTCGCCTCGTCGAGCAGCGCCGCCATGATCTCGGGATCCTGCGCGCCCAGCTTCAGGCCGTCGACGCCCTTCTTCGCGGCAAAGCGCACCCACTCGCGCGCCGTCTCCGGCGTCTGCGGCCGCGTGCGATCCCAGCCCTCGCCGGTGAATGGACGGTGATACGCGAAAATCCGGGGCGCCACGATCTGGTTCTTCGCCGATAACTCGCGCTGCGCCAGATCCCAGTCCATCGATCCGCAGGGCACGCCGCGCACGGTGGTGACGCCGTGCATCATCCAGAGCTTGTAGACGTAGTCCGGCTCGCGGGCCTGCCCGCCGCCGCAGTGCACGTGCGCATCGACGAAGCCCGGCATCAGGTACATGGCGGTGCCGTCGATCTCCTTCGTGCCCTTGGCCGGGCGGAGCCGATCCGTGATCGGCACGTTGGGGAAGCCGACGCTCGTGACCTCGGTGATGCGGTTCTGCTGGACGACGATGTCCATCGGACCGCGCGGCGGCGCGCCGGTGCCGTCGATCACCGTGATCCCGCGGATCACCAGGCGATCGAACGGGCCCTCGCCTTCGCCCGGCTGCCGGTTGGGCGTCGGGTTCATCTGCTGGGCAGAAAGAGAAAGCACGGCCATCATGCCGATGGCCAGAGCGACAGAGATAGAGCGCACAGTTCGCGGCATCATCGCCTCCGGAAAAGCGAAGTATATCGCCTTCGCGGCGATGCGCCCATTCGTCAATGCATCACACGCAATCTCGGAAACACGGAAGCACTGAACTCTGCGAATGGGATTGGTCTGACTGAAGCAACCTGGACGGGGATCTCACGAGGTCAAAGGCCGAGTCACACAAGGCGCGTAGCGCCGCGTCCAAGGAGCGCCGGAGGCGCGACTCCCACGAGGCCGCAGGCCGAGTCCCCTTATTCAGCGCGCAGCGCGGCCATCGGATCGATGCGCATGGCGCGCCGGGCGGGAACGAAATTAGCGAGGGCGGCCGCGGCCAGCATGGCGGTTAACGCCGTCGCCCAGGCGATCGGATCGAGCGGCTGCACGCCGTAGAGCAGCTGCCGGAGCCCGAACGCGGCAGCCGCGGCGAGCAGCGCACCGGCACCGAGACCGATCGCGACGATCGTGAAGCCCTGCCGCATGATCATCGTCATCACGCCGGCGGGCCGCGCGCCCAGCGCCATGCGCACGCCGATTTCGCGCGTCCGGCGTGCCACCGAAAACGCGATCACACCATAGAGGCCGATCGCGGCGAGCAGCGTCCCGAGAGCGCCGAACGCTGACGCCAGCAGCGCGCCGGCGCGGGCCGGCAGCAGCGAGAGACCAAGGTTTCCTTCCATTGTGTTGCTCGCCATGAACACCAGGCCGGGTTCCATCGCGAGCAGCTCGCGGCGCATCGCGCCGACCAGGGACGCGGCATCACCGTTGGTGCGCGCCAGCAGGAAGTTGTAACGGCTCGGCCGCTGTGCTTCCGCATAGTAGACAAACGGCGACGGCTGCTCGAGCACGCCGTGCCGTTTGTGATCCGCGACGACGCCGATCACGCGGTAGGTCCGGCTGCGGGTCGGATTGATCGTCTGGAAGGTGTGGCCGACAGCCGACTGGTCCGGCCAGAACTTGCGCGCCATGGTCTGGTTGATCACCGCGACATCGGGACTGCCCGTGATGTCTGAGGCATCGACATCCCGCCCTTCGACGAACCGCACACCCAGCGTGCCAAGATAACCGGTCGAGATCGAAACGTTCTCGATGATCTCGCCGCGCTGTCCCTCGCTGTAGGTGCGGTGGTCGATGCGCATTTCCTGCTGGTTGAAGTTGAAGGTAAACGGCAGCGTCGGCGAGACCAGCGCCGCCGAGGTGACGCCAGGCATGGCGCGAATCCGCGCCAGCGCCTCCCGCCAGAATTGGATGCCGCGCTCCGGCGTGTAGCGGACCATGTCGGTATCGAACGCGACCGCCGCGAGGCCCTTCGTCTCGAAACCCACGTCGGCGCGTTCGGAGGCGCCGAGGCTGCGCAGCAACAAACCCGCGACCACGAGCAACACCGCGGTGAGCGCGACCTGGCTCACCACCAGCGCATCGCGCAGCGACCATCTCCGTCCGGCGACCTTGCCCGCCGGTGATTCGCCGCGTAGATCGGCCGTGAGCGCCGGTGACGATGCCTTGAGCGCCGGCAGCAGCCCGGCCACCAGGCCGGTCGCGGCCGCGGCAACGATGGCAAAGCTCATCACGCGCCAGTCGATCCGCAGGTCGAGGGCCACGTCGACCGGCAGCGGCAGTTTGACGCCGACCAGCGTACGCACCAGTGCCCAGGCGAAGGCGACGGCCGCCGCGGCGCCCAGGGTGCCGAGCAGCAGGCCTTCAACCAGGAGCTGCTGGATCAGTCTCGCGCGACTGGCGCCGATCGCGAGACGAAGGCTGATTTCGCGGCGCCGCGCCGAGGCGCGCGCCAGCAGCATGCCGGCCACGTTCGCGCACGCGATGAGCAGTACCAGGCCGACGATCGCCATCAGCCCCGCGGCGCCGGCCGACAGCACGCCGCCGGCCTGCGGCACCAGCAGGCGAACGTCCTCCGTCGGGATCGCCGCCATCTCGCGATCCTTGTTGGTCTGCGGATTCGCGGCTTCGAGCTGGCGTCCGATCAGCGCGACATTCGCGTGCGCCTGCGCGGCGGTGGCACCCGGCTTGAGGCGGCCCTTGACGAACATCCACCGGGTCCCGCGCCGCTCGAGCTGCGTCCTGCCGATGGGCGACGGCACCGAGTCGGTGATGCCCGCGGGCTCGACCTCTTCGACATGGATGATCGGCAGCCAGAGCTCCGGGGTCAGCAGCGGCACGACGCCGGTGAACGATTCCGGCGCCACGCCGGCGATTGTGTACGAAAGGCCACGCAGGGTGATCGACTTGCCGGCGATGGCCGGGTCGCTGCCAAACTCGCGCCGCCACATCCGGTGCGACAGGATCACCACCCGCGCCGCGCCCGAGTCATCGTCCGACGGCACCAGCACGCGGCCGATGAGGGGCTGCACGCCCAGCACCGAGAAATAGTTCGACGTGACGATCTGGCCAAGCGCGATCCGCGAGCGATCGCCGAGGCTGAGCGGCGCCATCATCGGGCTGTAGCCGATCATGTCGCTGAAGACCGTGTTCTGCGCTTTCAGATCCTGGTAGTCGGCATACGACGACGTGGCGTACTCGTCGCCGTCGCCGCCGGTCGTGAAGATGTCGACGAGCGTCTCGGGTGATGCGACCGGCAGCGGCCGGAACAGCAGCGAATCGACCAGCGAGAACATCGCGGTGTTGACGCCGACTCCGAGCCCGAGCGACAGGATCGCCACCAGCGAAAACGCCGGGCTCTTGATCATCCACCGAATGGCGTAGCGCAGGTCCTTGACGATTGATTCCATCGGTTCTCCACCCCGGGTCTGAGCCCTTAGACGGCGCGCAGCGGCTGAAGTTCAGGTTTTTCTGTAGCGTCGTCCCGCGCCGCCGGAAATCCAGCGAGACACGCGCCTCGGCAACACCCCGGTGAGCCAGATCAACATCCTGTAGATCCGGCCGTTCACCACCACCGAATCGCCGTTCATCACTGCGTCGTACCCTTCGCGGGCGACGGTGGGCGCATCCAGCCACAGCACGGCCGGCATCTTGTTCATGCGGTCGCGCGTCCCCAGAACATCGTGGAACTCGCTGTAGGTGAAGCCGGGACAGACCGCGGTGACATTCACGCCGCGCGACGCGTTCTCAGCCGACAGGGCTTCCGAGAAGCGAATCAAGAACGCCTTCGACGCGCCGTACAGCGTGTGACCGGCCGGCGCCGGCACCATGCCCGCCACCGAGGCGATGTTGATGACGCGCCCCCACCCGCGCTCGATCATGCCGGGCAGCAGTCGATACGTTAGATCGCATACCGCCATCACCATCACCTGCATGAAGGCTTGATGGTCGGTCCAGGGCACGTTGGTGTAGCTGCCCGCCACGCCGTAACCGGCGTTGTTCACGAGCAGGTCGACCCGGGCGCCGCCAAGTGCTTCAACAATTGTCGCGGCGGCGTCGGGCTCCGCCAGGTCCGCGACCACTACTTGCGTAGCAACGCCGTGCCGCTGCCCGAGCTCGGCGGCGAGCGCGTCGAGCCGCTCGCGCCGGCGCGCCGTCAGGATCAGGCCGTAGCCCTTCTCCGCCAGCAATTCTGCGAACGCTTTTCCAATACCGGACGACGCGCCGGTGACGAGCGCCGTCTTGCCATCACCTTCTCGTGTCATGGAACACCAAGCCCTCGAGGCACAGTATAGGTATGATGGAGATCCCTGCCGGAGGAACCGTTATATGCGTCCCATTCGAATCCTGCTCGCCATCGTCACATCGGTTGTGCTCACCGGCTGCATCAACAGCACGACACTCGTCAAGGTCAAGGCCGACGGCAGCGGTACTGTCGAACAAACCACGCTGATGAACGTCGCGGCGATGAAGGCGATGATTCCCGGAGCGACCGCCTCGGCGGGCCAGGCACCCCCTGGCTTCAACCGGGCCGACCTCGAGCGCACGGCCACGCGCATGGGCAAGGGCGTGCGCCTGCTGTCGGCGGAACCCGCCAAAAACGACAGCGGCTTCGAAGGCGTGAAGGCGATCTTCGAATTCGACGACATCAACCAGGTGCAGGTCAGTCAGGATCCCAACACGGGCAACAACCCCGACCGGTTGTCGACCGAGCCGAGCAACGCCGACCCGGTGAAATTCAAGCTGACGCGCACCGGCGGCACGTCGCTGCTCACGATTAACTTCACCGACAAGCCGGCCGGTGACAAGCCGGCTCAACCCGGCGACATGCCCGATTTCTCGAACCCGATGATGATGGGCATGATCAAGAGCATGATGAAGGGCTTCAAGATCAACATCGACCTCGAGGTGGTGGGGTCGATCGTCAAGACCAACGCCGAGTACGTGAATGGGCCGCGGATCACGCTGCTCGAAATGGACCTCGAAGCGCTGCTGGCTGACGAAGCGAAGTTCAAGGCGCTGCAGGGCAAGATCGGGCCTGACGCGTCGCTGTCGGAAGTGAAGCCTTACCT
>JANOZI010000346.1:0-6677 GCA_031429375.1 Acidobacteriota bacterium
TTCGACTGGGAAATGATGACCTACTGGACGATCGTGGGCGTCAGCCACGCGCTCCGGTATCACTACCATGCGCAGGCCAAGGAGCTGAGCGCGGCGCAGCTCGAGACCCGCCTGGTCGAGGCACAGCTCCACACCCTGCAGCGGCAAATGCAGCCGCACTTTCTGTTCAACACCCTGAATACGATTTCGGCGTTGATGCACCGGGATGTCGACGCCGCCGACGCCATGATTGCGCGGCTCAGCGACCTGCTCCGCATGTCGCTGCAGCGCATCGAAGTGCAGGAAGTGGCGCTGGCAGACGAGCTGGACTTCCTCTCCAAGTATCTGGAGATCGAACAAACCCGGTTCCGCGACCGTCTGACAGTAGTGTTCGACATCGATCCGGACACGCTCGACGCGCTCGTCCCCAACCTTTTGCTTCAGCCACTCGTCGAAAACGCCATCAAGCACGGCATTGGTCCCAGGCCCACACCTGGAAACATCGCCGTGCGGGCGCGCCGGAGTGGGGCGATGCTCGAACTGGACGTGCAAGACAACGGTGTGGGGCTCTCGGCGGCGCGGTTGACTGACTTCAATCGCGGCGTGGGGCTCTCGAATACCCGGTCACGGCTCGATCATCTTTACGGGTCGTTGCACCGGTTTGAATTCCGGCAACCCGCTGAGGGCGGGCTGCTGGTGTACATCGCCATTCCAATGGCGACGCTTGCAGGTGAGGTGAGAGAAGAAGACGGGGCCGTGGAGGGTGTGGCGTGACCAAGATTCGCACGGTGGTGGTGGATGACGAGCCGGCGGCGCGCGAGCGCATCATCGGGCTCCTGGGGCAGGAGAAAGACATCGAAGTGGTCGGCGAGTATTCCGACGGCACCCAGGCGGTGTCGGCGATTCAGCAGCAGCATCCGGACCTGGTGTTTCTCGACGTCCAGATGCCGGCCTGCGACGGCTTCGGGGTGATCCAGCAGCTCGCTCCCGATCACATGCCGGCGGTGGTGTTCGTCACGGCCTACGACGAGTACGCGCTCAAGGCGTTCGAAGTGCACGCCATCGACTACCTGCTCAAGCCTTTCGGCCGCGACCGCTTCGCGCAGTCGCTGCAGCATGCGCGCGAGCATCTCGAGCGGCGCCGGGCCGGTGACCTCGGCAAGCGGCTGATGGCGCTGGTGCAGGACATCAAGCCCGAACCGCAGCGGCTCGATCGCCTCGTGGTCAAGTCGGGCGGCCGGGTGTTTTTCCTGCGGACGCAGGAAATCGATTGGATCGAGGCGGCCGGCAACTACGTGAAGCTTCACCTCGGCGAGGAATCCCACCTGTTTCGCGAGACCATGAACAACATGGAAGGCCGGCTGGATGCCCAGCGTTTCGTCCGCATCCACCGCTCCCGCATCGTCAACACGGATCGCATCAAGGAGATGCAGCCGTGGTTCAATGGCGAATATGTCGTGGTGCTGCAGAACGGCGCCCGGCTTACACTCAGCCGCGGCTATCGCGAGAAGCTGCAGGAGCGCCTGGGTAAGGGCTTTTGATGTAGAGGCGGGATTTTAGTCCCGCCTGTCTGAGGGGCGCCATGGCAGACGAGCATCACGGCGAAAAGGAGCTGGCCGCGTTCATCCGCGCCGGCGCGGATCGCCGTCCCGAGCAGGCCTTCGGCGATTACTACCGCGGCAAGAGCGCCTCGTGCGCGCTCGGGGCCGCCTACGAGGGGATGTACCGCCTGCCCACCGAGGCCGGCGGCGTGCGGCCGACGAAGGACCTCGAGTGGTTCTTCGATTGCCTCGAGGGCTCGGTGCGCAAGTGTCCCGGCGGCGACGGCTGCAAGAAGACGTTGAGCCTCGCGTCGATCCTGGTGCATCTCAACGACGACCATAAATGGTCGCGCGAGCAGATCGCGGGCTGGCTCGACACTCTCAAATAGGACTCGGCGGCCTCGTGGGCTCGCTTCGCTCGTGAGACTCGGTCCTTCGGACCTCGTGCGACTCGGGCTTCCGCCCTCGTGCGAAGTGCGTTTTTCCCCACGAACGAAGTGAGTCCCAGGAGCGAGCGTGAGCGAGCGACTCCCATGAACCCACGAGGGGCGAAGCCCCGAGTCCTTTATTCGCGCAGCGCGATGACCGGATCGACCCGAGTGGCGCGGCGGCTCGGGAGATAGCTCGCGATCAGGACCACAGCCAGGATGGCGCCCACTCCGAAGCCGAAGGCCCATGGGTCGAGCGCGCCGACACCGACGAACAGCGATCGCCCGAACGACGCGAGGCCCATCGCCGTCGCCACTCCAATCACGATGCCGGGCGCGGCCGCGACCAGGGCCTGACGAACCACCAGCAGCCTCACAGCTTTCGCCGAGGCCCCCAGTGCGAGGCGAACGCCGATTTCACGCCGCTTGATTTCGACGAACCACATCACGATGCCGTAGAGGCCTGCGGTGCTCAGTGCCAGCGCCAGCGCGCCCAGCGTCACGGCGGCGCGCGCCGCGGCCCGGGCCGGCAGCATGTCGATGGCCAGGTGATCCGCCATGGTTCGCGGGAAGAATCCGATCACGCCCGGGCCGACGGTGTCGAGCACTTGCTGCACGGCGCGAATCGTCCGGCGCGGGTCGTCCGCGGTCCGCACCAACAGGGCGCGGCTGAATGCCGGCGCCGTGGGAAGGTAGAGGTGCGGCCGCGGCGGCTCCGACATCGATCGATACTTCGAGTCGCGCGCCACGCCGATGATGCGCACGGTGCGGCCCGCGGGCTGTAGCGTCAACGCGTGATCGAGCGCACCGCCGCCGGGCCACAGGCGGTGGGCGAGTGTCTCGTTGACGATCGCAACGTCCGCTTCGCGATCGGCCTCCGCTTCCGTGATCGCTCGACCGCTGACGATTGGCACACCGACCGTTTCGAAGTACCTCGCCGTCGCGAGGTAATAGGTGACGTCTTCGATCGGCCGCAGCGGCGAACCCGGCTCGATCACGGCCACCGTGGGCGTGGACGAATCGATCGGCGCGCGGTTCGACATCGCCGCCGCCACCACGCCGGGCAGCGCCGCGGTGCGCGCCAGCGCATCACGCGCGAGGGCCGGCAAGTCCGACATCACGGCGGCCGGCTCCAGATCGAAGTCCAACGCGATCAGACCGTCGCGCGGGAAGCCGAGCTCCATGGCCGTCAGCGCCGAGACACTGCGCGTGAACAGGGCGGCGGCGACCAGCAGGGTCAACGAGATCGCAACCTGCGCGGCCACCAGCCACCGCCGTCCCCGCGACAGTCCGGCTCCGCCGCCGGCGCCTCTCGATCCGTCGCGAAGCGTTTGCGCCAGGTCGAGCCTGGTTGACCACAATGCCGGTCCCAGCGCCAGCAGTACGCCCACCGCCAGGCCGCATGCGAGCAGCAGCGTCACCACCCGCCCATCAAGCGGCAGGTCGAGGCGAATCGACAGCGTCGGAAGAAGGGCGATGTCCGAGAGCTGGCGCCGCGCCCACACGTACAGTCCCAGCGCGACCGCGCCACCCGCCAATCCGAGCGTGCCGCCCTCGATCAGCTGACGCCGGACGATGGCCGCGCGGCCGGCGCCGATGGCGAGGAGCACGGCGACCCGTCCCCGGTCGGCGGCGGCGGTCGCCAGGAGCAGGCTGCCGACGTTAGCGGCCGAGGCCGCCAGTATCAGCGCCGCAAAGGCGCCCAGGACGATCGCCAGCGAAATGGCGGCGCCGCGCTGACTGCCGGCCATCACCGTGCCCGGCAGCGTCACGAGCCGGCGATCCCGCCACGGGTCGGGAAGTTGGGCCGCCAGATCGGCGGTCGTGCGTGCCAGCGTCGTGTGTAGCGCGGCGCGGCCGTTGTCCACGCCGGCGAGCACCGTCCAGAAACGATCGTTGGCGTTGAGGCGCCAGTTGCGATTGAGCAGCGCGTCGGCGTGGGCGATGGTGACCCAGGCCTCAACGCTTCCACCCATGAACGAGCTCGACCCGCCGCCGGCGCTGACGCCGACGATGGTGAAGGCGGTGCCGTTGACGAGAATCGCCGCGCCGAGCGCACCGGGGTCGCGGCCAAACCGGCTGCGCCACAACGAATCGCTGATCATGACGGCCGGCGGCGCCCCGGCGGCGGCATCGATCGAGAGCAGCCGCCGCCCGTGACTGACGTTCAGTCCGATCAGATCGAAGTAGTTGCCACTGACGACTTCCGCCAGGGTCTGCAGGTCCGTCCCGCCGGCGCGAATCACGACGGGCTGCAGGTAGACCGCCGCCACGGTCGCACTACCCTGCAGGCCGGTGCGCACGGCTTCGAGCTCGGGCTCCGAGAACCGCATCGACGTCCGGCCGGCGCGATCGACCGACGCGATGCGGCGAACGCCGCCGGGGTTGATCTGGCTGATCGGGCGGAACAGCAGCGTCGACGTCAATGCCGACGCCGCGGCCACGGCCGCGAGGCCGGCGGCCAGCATCGCGACCGCGGCCGCGCTCGACCCGGGCCGCCTCGCCAGCGCGCGCGCCGCATACCAGGCATCCCGCCTGATCAGCAGTGACGATCGCAACAGCCGTGTGACGGATGCGACCAGGGCCGTGCCGACGAGCGACATGCCTTCGCGGCACAAGAACAGGCCTGCCCGTACGGATCCGCGAGTGCGTTGAATGCGCTGATGATCCTCGAGCAGGTCGGCCGCGGCCTCGGCGGCAACGCGATCGGGCATGGTCCGCGCCAGCAGGGCGCGGACGGCGCGGGCAAGCCGATCGGGCCGGCTCATGCCCTGGCCAGGATCGGCGCGAGGCCGTCGCTCATCCGTTCGAGCGCCGCGAGCGTGCGCTTGATCGCCCTGACACCCTTTGGCGAGACGCGATAGAAACGCCGCGCCCGGCCGCCAGCTGGCTGGTCTTCGCTCAGTTTCGACGCGAGCAGGCCCTTGGTCTCGAGCCGATCGAGCGTGATGTAGACGGCGCCGCGCGATACCGCGCGTCCGGTGCGGCGCTCGATTTCGCCGCGAACCGCGGGCGCGTAGCCGTTGGCGTCCAGGCGCAGGACGGCCATCAGGATCAGGACTTCGAACTCGCCGATCGGTGCCAACATGCTTACAATGTAAGCACCGTTGCTGTATCGGTGTCAACAATGTAGGCACCGGCGGAACAAAGTGGGACTCGGCCGCTTCGCGGCCTCGTAGGCTCGCTTCCACCTTCGCGCCAAGCGCTTCGGTGGACAAGTCGCTCGTGAGACTCGGTCCTTCGGACCTCGTCGGACTCGGCGCTTCGCGCCTTGTAGGGACATGCACTTGTTGTTCCCACGAACGAAGTGAGTCCCAGGAGCGAGCATTCCGAGCGACTCCCACGAGGCCCGAAGGCCGAGCCCACGAGGGGCGAAGCCCCGAGTCCCAGTCTAGCGAGGCGACAGCCGAGCCTGGGCCGACCGCAAGAAACTGTTCATGGTGCTGGTGTAGCCGAAGACGAAGCGTGCGAGCGCGCGGAAGATCGGATTGTAAATCTCTCCACGCTCGGTGATCGTCAAGCGCGTCCGGTCAGTACTCACCGAAACAATCTCGAACGTCCACGTGCCGCCGAACGGCTGGCTGGCATCGTCGATCTTGGTCACAAACCGTGACGGCGGCGACTGCTCGACGACGGTCATCACGATGGGACCGTCCGACAGGTGCTCTCGGAACGTGGCCTTGCCGGGCTCATCGGCCAGCACTTCGATTCTCGAGATGGCGGGCCACCACGCCGCATAGTTCTTGAAGTCGGAGACCAGCGCGTAGACCTCGTCCGGCGTTCGCGCGAATTCCGCCGATCGCGATGCCTCGTGCTTGACGGGCAGGAGCCAGCCGACAATCGCGATCACGAGCGCGAACACGATCAGCGCTGCCAGGATTCGAAAGACCCACTTCATTTGCGCACTTCTTGCCGGGACAGCACTTCCTGACGGGATCGCAATGCCTGACGGGATTGCACTTCTTGCCGGGATCTTACTTAGAAAGATCCCGGCCAGCAGCATCTTCTCGCCTGGAGCTCGCCACGCAAGATCACGTCAAGGAGTGCCGTCCCGACGAGAAGTGCAAAAAAATCAGGGCGGCAACCGGTTGCCCGGTGCCGCCCTGGATGGCCGCCATGCAGGCGGCCCGAACCGTGGTGCGCGACTAGAAGTTGAGGCGCGCGCCGAACCGCAGAATGCGCGGGCTCAGGTTCGAGCCGAGCACGCGGAAGGTCGTGGCCGCCGCATTGCGCTCACGCGTGATTTCCGTCGCGCTGTTCATCACGTTGAAGAGGTCTGCAATGAGCTGCACCGAACCACGGGCGCCGAACTTCACGTTCTTCGACGCGCGCAGGTCGAGGTTCCACAGCGTCGAGAAGCGGTTGGCGTCGATCTCGTTGGTCAACAGGATTCGCGTCGTGCCCTCGCGGCCGAGCGCCGCGTTACGGAAGTACGGATACGGCGTGCCCTGCTTGCCGAACAGGTTGCCGGCAAGCTCCACGCCCCACGGCGCCTGATACGCACCGTTGGCGTTGAAGTTCCAACGCTGGTTGATGAAGACGTCGCCCGAGCCGCTGCCGGCGCTACGCGGTGCCCACTGGCCGCCGTCGATCAGCGGGAACGTGTCGCTGCGCGTCGGGCTGCCGTTTTCGCTCACAGGAATCGCCATGTCGTAGTGTTCCTGCGGGTTGTTCCACGCGCTGGCCACGCGCGCCATCCAGCGGTTGGACATGCGCTTGGTGAGCGACA
>JANOZI010000347.1:0-2342 GCA_031429375.1 Acidobacteriota bacterium
GCTGCGCACCGGCGATCGCGCCGTTGAACTGCAGGATGAACGCAGTGATGTTGAGATAGTCCGTTTCGGCCAGGCTCGGCCTGCCGGGCGGCCTCGTCGCCGACGTGTACTCGTCCAGATCTTTGGTAGTGCGGCCGCGCCATGTGTTCATGAAGTTCACACCAGAAAGCGGCGGGGCTTCGTTCTGGCCGGCGAGGGTCGGTTGATGACAACTCGAACAGTTGGCTTGATACGAGGCCTGGCCCGCTGCTGCCTGCGCGGCGGTGTAAACCGACGGCCCGGCAGGAGCTTGACCCGTGCCCACGATATGAAGGCTTGCCACGAGGGCCAGCACCACGAACGATCCGGTCAACGCCTTCATTGCTTCTTTCCTTCCTGAGGGAATAGCCAGCCCCAGAGGTTCCCCTCGGGCGCCTTCTCGCTATGCAATTGCACGTAGAGGCGGCCGTTCGACAGATCGTCGAGCTGCTCTTTGGTGAGCTCGATCGTTCCGGCGATCGTGCCGGTCGTTCCGCCGGTGGCCTTGAGGTCGGCGATGGCCGGCCCGCGCATGGCGACGCGCGGGCCGCGATGCAGCCGCACCACGGTCGCGGCCGTCTTCAGATCCTTGTAGCTTCCACTCAAGGTCAGCGTGCTGCCGGCCAGCGTGGCCGTGATCGATCCGGATCCGGCGATGGTCGCTTGCATGGCGACATCGAGCGGCACCGGCGCGAGTCGGGCGCGGTACTGGCGCGCCTGCGCTCCAGCCGTGGCCACGGATACCAGCACCGCGCAGGCGGCGAGAAGGACAAACCGTCTGGTCATGGGCCGAAATGATACCCGAGAAGGTGGCGGCCCGGTCGATCAGTCGTCCTTTGGTCTGTGGGTGGGTTCGCCGATCAGAAGCCGGTTCTTCGGCGTGATGGTTTCTGGAATCATCTGCGTCCTGACCTGGTAGCCGTGCTTCTGGAGGCGCACTGCCCGCAGGAGATCGACGGCCAGCGCGGGATCCACCCAGCCCGTGATCGGGCCCGCGTCGGAAGTCGTCGCGTCGTGGCAGCAGGGCAACACGGCGACGCGGGCCCGTACGGCGAGCGCGCGATCGAGCACGAAATCGGTGAGGCTGCCGCAGGCGTGGCTCGACACGATCAGGTCAGCGTTGTTGAATACGAACGCATCGAGCGCAGCCGCCGTCCAGTGCACGCGGCCCGTGAGTCTCGGCCACACCGCTGCGAGTGACGCATGCAGCTTCGCGGCGGATGAGGGCGGCGCCGGATCGACGACGTAGGCCTCGGCGGAGGAATCATCAAGAAGCAGCATCGTTTGGGCGAGCAGGCCATGGCCGCCGGCGACGTCAACGACGCGGCCGCCGCGGAACAGGCGCCGCACACGCCGGGCCACTTCCCACGCTTCGTAGAGCTCTTTGCGCGGCAGGCAGCCGGCGTCGCACACGGCGCGAGCGAGGCGATCGAACAAGCTCTTGCCCGGGAACCGATCCAAGTCGTGCCGCGTCAGCCGGCTCTTCGATGCCGTGGAAAACTTCATTCAGCACTACCAGAGCAGCCGGGTCAGGCTGAGCGCGGTGAGGCCCGCGCCGGCCACCTGCATCACCAGCTCGACGCGCTCGCGCAGGAAGATCGCGCCGATCGCGGCGACGGCCACCGCCGCGGCAAGAAAGCGCCAGTAGAGCTCATCGATTTTGCCTTCTTCGACTCGGGTCGGCGCCTGCCGCCGGCCGGCGTCGATGATGGTGTTGGCAATGTCGCGATCGGGATCGCGATCGAGCTCGAAGTAGCGGCCGCCACCGGCCGCGGCAATGCGCTGCAGCGAGGCCCGATCGAGCCGCGAGCGCCCCGGCGACGCTTCCTCCTTATCGTCTTCGCCCCGGAACGCCGGCAGCATGCCACCCGAAAGTGTGCCCGCGCCGACCACGAACAGCGGCACCTGCGCCGCGGCCGCCTTGTCGAGCGCGCGCGCGACCTCGCCGCTCCACGACTCGCCGTCGGAGACCAGCACGAAGAGCCGGGCATTCGGTGACGGCCCGTGAATCTCGCGGTCCTTCTCGATCAGCCGCAGGCCCCAGGCAATGCCTTGTTCGAGGTTGGTGTCCCACGTGGTGTCGTCTTCCAGCCGGAATGGCGGACGGCCATGCAGGTGATCGAGAAAGAAGAACACCGTGTTGGGATCGCGGGTGAGACGAATCTGCGGCGTGGCGATGTGCGCGAACACGGTCAGCGCCAGTCGATCGTCGTTCCAGCTGAGCGAGTCGCCGAGCAGGCGCAGAAACGTCATGGCCCGCTGCCAACGGTTGCCCTCGACATCGGCCACGTGCATCGACGCCGAGCCGTCCTGCAGGACCACGA
>JANOZI010000348.1:0-10005 GCA_031429375.1 Acidobacteriota bacterium
AAGCGCGCTGCCTCCAAGCCGGCATGGACGGCTATCTCTCCAAGCCGGTGCGTCTGGATACGCTGTCGTCGACCCTTCAACGACTCGCGCCGCGCGCGCGAAAATGAGCCGCGGCTAAGGAGCGGCGACGGCCGCACCCGAAAGCCCGTAACTCATTGATCCGCGGCGGCAAACCTGCCGCATCCATATTGATGCACGCTTAGCACGACAGTAACCTTCGCTGGTCGCGAGAGCGCGCGCTCTCTCGCTCGCAGTTATAACCGTGGAGGATTTATGTCGCACGTGGCGTACCGGGTCCCGTCGTGCCCCCCAGCCGTTGAAGTCGGCCCGCATCCAGACCCATCGACCGAGTGCAGCGATGAGCAGCTCGTTCAGGCGTGCCTGGGCGGCAACCAGCGCGCGTGGGAATTCCTCATTGCGCGGTACAAGGCCTTGATCTATTCGTTCCCGCGCAAGTATGGCGCGCGCACGGAGGACGCCGCCGACGTCTTTCAGCTGGTGTGCGCTGACCTGTTCCAGGCGCTGCCGCGTCTGCGCAATCCCGACAGCGTGCGGGCGTGGATTTGCACCGTGGCCGCTCATCGCGCCTACCACTGGAAACGCCGGCACGTCACTCACGCGCAGCGGCAGAGTGCCTGGGAGGCCGAGGCGACCCTCGTGGTGCCACCGTCAAAACAGTTGCTGCACGACGAGCGCGATCAGCAGGTCCGGAATGCCGTGGCGCAACTGTCGAATCAGCATCGCACGGTGATTGAGTCCCTGTTCTTCCAGGAACCGCCGTTACCCTATCAGGCGGTGGCGGATCTGCTGGGCGTCGCGCCCGGTTCGGTGCCGTTCCTCCGCGCGCGGAGCCTCAAGGAGCTGGCGCGTCGGCTCGGTGGACCGGCCCGCGCGGAGAGCTAGCGGACCGATCAAGCGTCCTTGAAGCCGCGATCGCGGGCCAGCACGATTGCCTGCGCGCGGCTCCACACCCCCAGCTTGTCGAACAGGTTCGAGAGGTGGTTGCGAACGGTCTTCTCGCTCACGCCCAGCCGCTCGGCGATTTCCGCGTTGCTCAACCCTTCGGTGAGGCGCGTCAGGATTTCGCGCTCGCGCGGCGACAGCGCTGCGAAGGTGGTGTCTTCGGTGGCCGGGGTCGCCACTCCAAGAAACGCCCCGACCTCGTCCTGAAAGCGCTGCCAGGCCCCCTCGCCCTCGAGCAGGACGTGGTTACGCGAATCGAGCTCGACAAACTGCGCGCCGGGAATGAGCGCTGCGATCAAACGGCCCTCCGCAATCGGCACGACCTCGTCGTTCCGGCCGTGCAGCACCAGGGTCGGCGTCCGCACCTGCGGCAGCAGGTCGGTCACATCCATGTTGCCGCGCGATTCAAGCAGCGCGGCTGCGGCGGACGCCGATGACGTTTTCCGGCACAGGTCGTTGAACCATTTCACCTGCTCGTTCGACGCCCCGGGAATGAAACGCGAGGTGAAGACCTGCCGGAAGGCCGGGTTGTCTTGCGCCCAGCCGACGCGGATGACATCGACCACGGCCTGGAAGAATCGATCCTGCTCCGGATCGTTTCGACTGCGGGCCCCTCGCGCGTACGCGCCGTAGAGCACGAGGCGCGACACCCGTTCGGGGTAGCGGATCGCATACGCGATGCAGATGGCCGCGCCTTGCGAGATGCCCAGCAACGCGAACGGTTCGCGAATCCCCGCGGCCTCGATCACGGCCTCGAGATCGGCGAGCCGCCGATCGAACGACAGGTTGTCGACGCTCCAGTCGCTCATGCCGCAACCGCGCTCGTCGTAGCGCACGAACCGGAACCGGTCGGCGAAAAACCGCAGCCAGTGGTTCCAGATCGGACTCTCCCAGTCGTACTCGAGATGGCTCAGCCAGTTCGAGGCCTTGACCAGCACCGGGCCGGTGCCGGTTTCGGCCCAGGCGAGCTTCACGTGATCGGACGCCTGCAGGTAGCGGATGCGCTGGTGCTGGGACATTCGTCCCGGCCTCTCGGAGCCGTTGGCGTCGAATCGGGACAGTGTTCCCATGGCCCTCCTGGGGCGACGGCCTTATTCTGATCTGGCGGGCGGAAATAAGTCCACCGTGCAAACAGGGAGCGCGTCATGGTGAAACGGCTGATCTTCGCGGTCTACGGGGTGGTCTGTTACATCGTGTTCCTGGGCACGTTTCTCTATGCCATCGGCTTCATCGGCGGATTCGCGACTCCGACGACCCTCGATGGGCCGGCGACCCGTTCGGCGCTCGCCGCCCTGGCGATCAACGCGGGACTGCTCGCGTTGTTCGCCGTGCAGCACAGCGTGATGGCGCGCCCGTGGTTCAAGGCCCGCTGGACGCGTGTGGTGCCCGACCCGATCGAACGCTCGACTTACGTCTTGTTGTCGAGCCTGGCGCTGATTCTGCTGTTCGCCGAGTGGCAGCCGATGGGCGGGGTGGTGTGGTCGGTGACCGATCCGGTTGCGCGGAACGTGTGGTACGCGCTGTTTGCGTTCGGGTGGGCGCTCGTGCTCGTCGCCACCTTCCTGATCAATCACTTTGATCTGTTCGGCTTGCGGCAAGTCTGGCTCTACTTAATCGGCCGCCCGTATACGCATCCAAGCTTCGGCACGCCAATGCTGTACCGGATCGTGCGGCATCCGCTTTACGTCGGCTGGTTCTTCGCGTTCTGGATGACGCCGACGATGACGGTTGCGCATCTCGTGTTCGCCGTGGCGACGACGGTGTACATCCTGGTGGCGATCCAGTTTGAAGAGCGCGACCTCGTGACGTATCACGGCCAGGCCTACGAGGACTATCGCCGCCGTGTGCCGATGCTGATTCCGTTTACGCGGCGGCGTGAGGCAGCCTCGCGTGCCGCGGTGTCGCCGGCCGCCCGCTGAGCACGAACGTAGGCCACAGAGGACACAGAGAACACGGAGGAATTTTTTCTAAATGCAAACGCCGCTTAGCCGCACGTCGCATCTTGAAAATGTCCTCTGTGTCCTCGGTGTCCTCGGTGGTTGACGTGCTCGGGTTAACGTGACTTCCACTGCAGCGATGCGATCCGCGGATCGGCGGCAAAGGCTTCACGATCGAAACCCAGGCGCTGCTCGGGGAAGTCGCAGATGGCGCGGACCCCGGGCGCGCCGACATGCAGGCGCCAGACCTGCCGCTCCAACGGCTCGCGCGATCCGAATGCCTTGCACGTCAACAGCGCGATGTTGCGGCCCGGCGCCCGCGCCGATTCGTAGCGCAACACCTGCACGCTTGCCACCCGCGCCGAATCCGCAAGCGCCTGGCACGCGTTGTAATCGGTTGGATGCGACCATCGCCTGCGCTGCCGATCGAAGGGCGGCACCGTCAGGTCCACGCCGGCCTCCGTCTTGAATCGTACCGCGAAGGCGGTGTACTCGCTCGCGTTTGCCGGCCACGGCGTGTGTGGCGATTCGGCGTAGAACAACAGCCGCCGAAACGCCATTTCGGCGACGGCGGTTGCGACGGTGTGCGAGGCATAGAAGACACCGGGCGTCAGCCCGGCGCGACGAAAGCGCGACCCGGCCGGGTACGCGGCGCCGTAGCGGAATGGTGTCGCGAGCAGGTAGTGAAGCCGGCGGCACTCGGGCGGGACCGGCGGCTTGCTGGCGTCGAGCAACTGTTCGAGGAGCTGCTGTTCCGCAATCGTGTCCACCAGCGCCATCGTCGACACGATGTGCTGGGCCTCGACCACGCGCCAGCACTTGCCGGCCAGCCGGCGGAGCTCAGACGAGAGCGCGGCGGGCGTCCAGGTAGCCAACGACGTTCACGAGGCCCGACACCGACTGGATCAAGCTGACGGGCGTGGCGCCCAGCACCGTGTTCTCACCCCGCAGCCACGCGCGCGCCGCCGGGCCGTCGCCACCGACGATGGCGTCGAGCGCCCGGAACAGACGCAGGAAGAGCACGGCGATCTCGAAGGGCTTGTCGCCGGGAATGAGCCGATACGTTCCCGAGCCCATTCGGGAGATAGTGGCTTCCGACAGACCGAGCGTGGCGGCGAGGACCCGGTTGGGCAGGGCCAGCCGCTCCGCCGCGCGCAACACCGCCTTGGTGACGACGGCGGCTTCGTCGGCCGCGCGGGGGAGGGCGTTCAGGTCAACCACCGTATTCTTTCACCTGAAATAATATACCTGTATTCGTTCTTAGGCAAGACCCACGCTGGAGGGGCGCTAGCGTTTCTTGAGCTCCAGCTTGGCCACGGTCTCGAGATGCACTTCGTCCGGACCATCGGCAAGGCGCAGCGTGCGCGACGAGGCCCACGCGTGGGCGAGGAAGGTGTCCTGGCTGACCCCGGCCGCGCCGTGCGCCTGCACGGCGCGATCGATCACCTGGCAGGCCACGTTCGGGGCGACGACCTTGATCATCGCAATCTCGGCGCGGGCCGCCTTGTTGCCCACCGTGTCCATCAGGTGCGCGGCCCGCAGCGTGAGCAGCCGCGCCTGATCGATCTCGATGCGCGACTGCGCGATGTCGCGGCGAATGGTGCCCTGCTCCGCCAGCGGCTTGCCGAACGCGACCCGCGCGCCGACCCGGCGGCGCATCGTGTCCAGCGCGCGTTCGGCCACGCCAATCAGGCGCATGCAGTGATGAATCCGTCCCGGTCCGAGGCGGCCTTGCGCGATCTCGAAGCCGCGCCCTTCGCCGAGCAGCATGTTCGCCGCCGGCACGCGCACGTCCTCGAACATGATCTCCGCATGCCCGTGCGGCGCATCGTCGTAGCCGTAGACGGTCATCATGCGCGTGATCGTCACGCCCTTCGAGTCCATCGGCACGAGGACCATCGATTGACGCTGGTGCGACGGTGCGTCCGGGTTGCTCAGGCCCATGAAGATCGCGATCTGGCAACGCGGGTCGCCGGCGCCGGAGATCCACCACTTGTGGCCGTTCAGGACGTAATCGCCGCCGTCGCGCGCGATCGTCGATCGAATGTTCGTCGCGTCCGACGAAGCGACGCCGGGCTCGGTCATCGCAAAGCACGATCGAATGCGGCCGTCGAGCAGTGGTGTGAGCCAGCGCTCCTGTTGTTCGGGCGTGCCATAACGCGACAGCACTTCCATGTTGCCGGTGTCTGGAGCCGAGCAGTTAAAGACCTCCGGCCCGAAGTGGGGCACGCTGCCCATCACCTCGCAGAGCGGCGCGTACTCGAGATTCGTGAGGCCGGCGCCATGCTTGCTCTCAGGGAGAAACAGGTTCCACAACCCGGCGGCACGCGCTGTGGCCTTCAGCTCCTCGACAATCGCGGGCACGTGCCAGCGGTCCTGGTGGATCTGCTGATGGAACAGCGCCTCGTTCGGAATGACGTGCTGGCCGAAAAAAGCGAGCAGGCGCTCGCGGAGCTCGCGCGATCGGGATGAGGGTTCAAACATTCTGGGCGGCCGCCTCGGCTCGCAGCGTCGTGTAGAGCACCTTGCCAACGGTTGATTTGGGCAGGCTCGCGCGGATCTCAATCGTGCGCGGGCGCTTGAACTCGGCGAGATGGCCGGTGCAGTGGGCGCGCAGCTCTTCGGCGGTCGCCGACTGGTTCGGTTTCAGCACCACCACCGCTTTGATCACCTCGCCGTGATAGCCGTGCGGCACACCGAT
Source organism: Acidobacteriota bacterium (assembly GCA_031429375.1). Classification (GTDB taxonomy): domain Bacteria; phylum Acidobacteriota; class Vicinamibacteria; order Vicinamibacterales; family UBA2999; genus 12-FULL-67-14b. The sequence continues at coordinate 5,602 of JANOZI010000348.1, forward strand.
CGCCGCCGCCTCCATGACCGCGGGATGCTTGTAGAGCGCCGCCTCGACTTCAGACGGATACACGTTGAACCCGTCCACGATCATCATGTCTTTCTTGCGCTGCACGATGTAGGTATAACCGTCGCCGTCGATGCGGGCCACATCGCCCGTGTGCAGCCACACCACGCCGTCGGCGTCGGTCCGGAGCGCGATGGCCGTTTCGTCGGGCCGGTTCCAGTATCCCTTCATCACCTGCGGGCCCGCGACGCACAGCTCGCCTTCTTCGCCGAGCGGCAGCTCGCGCGTGCCGGTGTCGAGATCGACGATCTTGATGTCGGTGTCGGGCATCGGCAGGCCGATGCTGCCGGGCTTGCGCCGCGCCAGGTGTGCCGTCGAGTGGGTCACCGGCGAGGCCTCCGACAGGCCGTAGCCCTCATTGAGCGTGACGTTGACGATGCGCTCGAACTTCTCCAGCACCTCCACCGGCAGCGGCGCCGATCCGCTGTTGTAGGTGCAGACGCGATCGAGGTTGAACTCGCGGACGCGGGGATGATTGAGCAGCGACACGAAGATGGTCGGCACCGCCGGAAAGTAGGTCGGCCGGTAATCACGTAGCGCCGCCAGCACCACCTCGACATCGTACTTCGGAATCTGGATCTGCCGCGCCCCCTGCCAGATGCCGCGCATCAAGCCGACAGTGAGGCCATAGATATGAAAGTACGGGATCACGAGCAGGAACCGATCGTGGCCGCGCTCGATGCTGCGCGCGTGCCATAACTCGGTCTGGATGGTGTTGGCGAAGATGTTGCGGTGCGTCAGCATCGCCGCCTTCGGCACGCCGGTCGTACCGCCGGTGTACTGCAGTACTGCCACGTCCAGGTCCGCATCGATCGGCACCCGGGGAAGATCGATGACGTCCGCTTCCGCAATGAGATCGGCGAGACGGATCGCGCCGCTGGTTGCCGCCGTGGGCGTCGCCGCGGGTGAGTACTCCGCCAGCGAGGTGATCACTATCGTCTCGAGAGAGGAACCTGGTTTCAGTGTAGCCAGCAATGGCGCCAGCGCGTCGAGCGTCAGCACCATCCGCACGCCCGAGTCGCGCAGGATGAAGGCGACCTCAGGGGCGGTGTACGCCGGATTGATGTTGACGACGGTGGCGCCGAGGCGCAGCACCGCGAACACCGCGAACACGTACTGCGGACAGTTCGGCAGCATGATGCCGACGCGATCGCCCTTCACGATCCCGTGTCGGGCCAGCGCGGTGGCCAGCCGATCGGCGCGGTCTTTGATCTCGCCGAACGTCAGGTCCGCTCCGAGAAACGTGGTCGCCGGCAGGTCCGGGCTCTCGGCCGCTGAACGCCTCAGGATCTCGTAGAGCGAGCGCCGCGGATAATTCGTGTGCGCGGGTACCCAGTAGTCGTAGTGATCCAGCCACGGCCGCGGTCGCGTCATGCGATCGTTCGCCCACCGTCGACGACGATGGTCTGTCCGGTGATGTAGTTGGAAGCATCCGCCGCCAGGAACACGGCGACCCCTTTGAGCTCGCCGGCGTCGCCGACACGTGGAATCGGGCTGGTGGCCTTGATGTGCGGCTCGGCGTGCACGATCGCGGGATCGGCGAGCCGCGAATGAAAGAAGCCCGGGGCGATCGCGTTGACGCGAATGTTGCTGCGGCCCCAGGATGCCGCGAGCTCGCGCGTCAGGCCCATCAACCCGGCCTTGCTGGCGGCGTAGCCGGCGTAGTGCGAGCCGTTGACCGAGGCGTGCAGGCCCGCGATCGACGCGATGTTGATGATGCGGCCGTACTTCCGCTTCAACATCTCGCGCCCGGCCGCTTGTGAAAACAGGAACGCGCCGGTCAGGTTGACGTCAATCACCTTCTGCCACTTGTCGAGCGGCATCGTCTCGGGCTCTTCGCCCCAGCTGATGCCGGCATTGTTCACCAGGATGTCCACCTTGCCAAAGACGGCGACGGTCTTGTCGACGACGGCCTGCACTTGTTCGGGATTGGCGACGTCACAGACCATGCCCTCGACCTTGAAGCCGCGGCCGCGCAGCGTCTCGAGGGTCGGCGTCAGCCATTGCTCGCGGCGCGCGCACAGCATCAACGCCGCGCCGGCTTCGGCGAGGCCCTCGGCCATCTCTTCGCCCAGGCCACGCGAGCCGCCCGTGACGATGGCGACGCGGCCGGTGAGGTCGTACAACTCGTTCAGCGGACGCATGTCATCGTCACTCCCCTCACGGTAAGTTGGAGAAGCTTACACCGAAGGGGTTAATCCGCCGCCTCAGGACAGTTGGAGCTCTTGCTGTAGATGCCGGACCGATCGAAGCAGCACACGCGTCGCTTCCCGCCAGCGAGCATGTCGCAGGCATTGTCGATCCGGCGCGCGCGCGTCTCGAGCTGCTTGGCGGAGGTAATCCAGTGGATCCAGTCTCTGCGGGCCACGGGCGTGATGTCTGACCATACCTCTCGCGCCTTCGGGACGGCGGCGAGCGCTTTGCGCAGATCTGCCGGAACCTTCGGTTCGAGTTCCTCAGCAGCTGGCGTGATCTCCAGCGTGACGACCTCGCCGACCTCTGCCTCCGCACCTTCGCGCATCTTCTTGTCGACCTTGAGCCAATGGCTGCGTTGGCCGTCGGGCTCCAGCGTGGCTCGAAACGGATGGCGATTGATGGTGCCTTGAACGGTCGTCATGCCGCGCGTGCCGAGCCTCGAGCTGACGTTCTTCGGCAGGACAAGAAAGCTCCAGGCGCCGCCCTTGGTCGTCGCCGCCGGCCGCAGGAGTTTTGCCTTGAAACGGATCGTCGATGCGGTTTGGGTCATTTTTTAACGCCGTCGCTGCGCGGATCATTTGGCCGTGATCTTCAGACCGGCAAAGTAGCCCTCGGTGCCCGGTCCGACCCACAATGCTACCCCGCCGCCGCGCGGCTCGAGCTTCAGATCGTTGACGATGAGGCAGGGGTGCTCCGCGCCGTGCACGTAGAGCCGCGCCGTGCGGCCCTCGACCTCAATCTTGTACTTGGTCCAGACACCGGGCTCGAGGTCCACATACGACTCGTACTTTTCAGGAGCCTCCTTGCGCGATCGGGCGAAGTCAAAATCCGGGTGTGAACTGTATTGCGTGGAGTGATTTCGCCTGACTTGATCGTCGGCCCGGCCGTTGGTGGGCCTGAGATAGATGTACTCGTAGGCGCCATCACCCTGGATCCGAAAGGCAATGCCAATGAACCCGCGCGCGCCGCCGCCCGCGCCGGCCGCCGGTTGGCCGGCCAATTCCACCTCGATGGTGCCGTCCCGAAACGACGCGTCTTTGACGACGGCGTACGAAGCAGCGTTTGGCGCGTCCGGCGCGGCGACGACTTGAATCGCACTACGGCCTTTGTAATTGGTCTCTGCGATCGAGACGTTCTTTCCTTCGAGTTGCTTGGTGCTTTGCGCAACAGGGACGGCGAGGAGCACCGATAGAGCCGCAAATGTCAGGCTCATGCCCGAAGGCAGAACGTTGCTCATATCGTATTCCCGTGCTCAGGGTCTGCCACGCATCCCGTTCGAGTCCCCCGCTTTAGCTGGCTCTTTCGAAAGCGAGAATTCGCCTTTTCACTGCCTGGGGAAGATTAACAACAGCAAATTGCTGTTTAGCAAACAGGTAGCCTTCGCCGCTTTCGTCGATGACGCGAATGAGCGCGTCCTTCGCCGCGCGCGCGTCGGGCAGAATGCGATACACCTTGCCCTGGATAAGGGAGGCCTCGTTCCCTCGATTGTCGAGGCACAATGCGAAGCGTTTGGTCACTCGTTTCATGGTTTGTCCAAATACGCCTTGATCTTGAAGTCGCGCTTGCCGATCCCGTGCGCTTCGTACCAATGTAGCTCGACGCGGCGCAGTTTGCCATTGCCGAGACGGATCGTCGCGTTGCCCTTTCGTTTGCGCCACCGACCTCGCCCGTGGACCTTCCGAAGATGTTGGCGCATCTTGACGCCTGCGCCGCTCGCGATGGTCTCAATCTGGTCGACCGTACCGACGATTTCGAACTGCACGGATGAATAGTGAACGAGAGGTTACAAATCGGCAAGGCCAGCTAACGATCCAGCGCTAATCGCGGCCGCTCAGGGCACCTGCTCGTCATACTTGCCGATCATCAGGGCGCCGAAGGAACGTCACCAGCGTTGTCAGCGCCACCCCGAAACACATGCCGATCGCAATCAGCTGGACAAGATCGACAGTGCGAATGGCCGCAAGACGGGGACTTCCGACGATCCTGGAGACGCCCATGAGTCCGAACAGCAGCGGAAACCAGAAAGGGAATAGTGCACGCTTCGTGCTCATGATTTGTCATCCTCACAAAGAGCATCACCGAAGACATCGAACAGTCGCTTCCATCCTAGGCCCGCGCGGGTGACCGCTTGCCGGCGAGCACGGTCGCGAT
>JANOZI010000349.1:0-30079 GCA_031429375.1 Acidobacteriota bacterium
CGCAGATGCCGAAGGCAAACGCCGAGAGGCCCTGGCCGCCGATGTAGAGCAGGCCCCAGATGGTCGAGAACCAATGCGGGTTCACCGACAGCGTCCAGTCGACCATCGCGAAGGTGACCGTCAGGAAGTAGACGACCAGGCCCCCGCCCGACACGCGCCCGATCTTGTCGAGCAGCGCCGGGTCGCCGGTGCGATCGTGCTCCGCCGACCACTTCGTCAGCAGGTAACCCATCGCCGACCACACCACGAAGTAGAACGCGGCACGCGCGAGGAAGAACGGTGTGTTGAGGTAGAGCGCCTTCTGCGAAATGATCGGGTCGGCGGCGGCGCTCTCGTGCGTCCACTCGTAGATCGAGTGCATGCCGAACGCGATCGGCAGGAACAGCACCGCCATGAACGGCATGGTCCGCACCGCGGCTTCGAGCGGCCGGCGCAAGACGATGCCCCACACGCCGCCCGACAGGTGCTGCGTCATCAGCAGCGCAAGGCTGCCAAGCACCACGCCAATCCAGAACACGTAGGCGACGAGGTAGGCCTGGAAGAAGCGCTCCACCGCGTGCTCGCCGCCGATCAGGACGCCGGCGACCGTGAGCACCACACCCAGCACGGCAGCGGTCAAGCCGAACTGCCGCATGCCCGGCAGCGGCGAGTCGGGCGATTGATACGAATCCAAGGTCGCGGTCGCTGTCGACACTAGGTTTCCATCCTCGATCCGGGGACCGCGACATCGGAGCGGTCCGTTGGGCTAGCGAGTGTGCGCGCCATTTTTAATGTTTCTCCGCCGGTTTTGCCGTCGCGCCGCCCTGGCCCGCCGGAGCATCGGCGGAGGCGGCGGGCTTCTGTGTAGTGGCGCCCGGCGTTTCAGCCGCCATTTTCTCGAGCTGGGCGCGTCCGTCAGACGGCACGTCGGCCACGGCCGCGTGCTGGCTCAGTTGCAACGTGCGGACGTAGGCCACGATCAACCAGCGATCGCGTACCGGGATCTGCTCCGCATAGCCCTGCATGGCGCCGAAGCCGTTGGTCACGACGTCGTAGAAATAGCCGACCTTCTCTTCGCGAAGCCGGTCCTGGTGGTACGAGGCCGCCTGGCGCAGGCCGCGCTGCACGACCATGCCCTGGCCGTCGCCGAGCCTGCCGTGACACGGCGTGCAATAGATGTTGAAGCGCGCCTGGCCGCGCTGCAGATCGGCGGCTGCGATCGGGAACGGGAACTCGGCGACGGGCTGTCCGCCCACCTTGCCGGTGTAGAGCGCTTCGTCTTCGCGCAACCAGCCGCGCGCCACCGTGCCGGCCGGGGCCGTCCGCGATGCGCTGCCGTTGGGGAACGTCGAGCTCGCCTCGAACGCCTCGTAGCGCGGCGCGTCGTGCATGTCCTGGCGGCAACCCGCCGCGACCACCACGGCCAGCAGCAGCATCGCCAGGACGCGCATTTTCTCCGTATCCTCCGTAGACACGCCGCTCGCCTCCGTGACCTCGGAATGATCATTCCGCAACGTCGTACACTCCCTTCGCGCCCAGGCTCCGCAGGAACGCGCTGGTCACGGGCTGCTCGAACTTCGGGTCGGCCGACTCGAGGACGAGGAAGAACTTGTCGGAGCTGGCCATCGAGAACCGGTCGACGTTGAATACCGGGTGATACGGCTGCGGCAGGCCGCACAACATGATCATCCCGACCGCCGCCGTGATCGACGCAAACAGAATGGTCAGCTCGTACGACGGGATGATGAAGGTCGGCCAGCTTGCCATTGGACGGCCGCCGACGTTCATCGGGAACTCGATCACCGAGGCCCAGTACTGCAGGGCGAACCCGGTCGCCATGCCGGTCAGGCCGCCGGCGAGCACGAGCTTTGGCAGAATCGTGCGCTTCTTGTGGATGATGTCGTTCAGCTCTTCGATCGGCACCGGCGAGTAGGCCTCCAGCTTCGTGAAGCCCTGCGCCACCGCCCGGCGCGCCGCGTCGACGAGCGCCTGCCCCGTATCGAATTCGGCCATCACGCCGTGCAGCCGGTTGGCCGGCTCGTTAGTGTGCATGGTGATCCGCCTTGACCTTGCCCTGCGGCAGCAGCGTCTTGACCTCGAAGATCGAAATCATCGGCACGAACCGCAGGAACAGGAGGAACGCCGTCAGGAACAACCCGAGCGTTCCGAAGAACGTCATGAAGTCCCACATCGTCGGGTAATACATGCCCCAGGACGAGGGCACGAAGTCGCGGTTGAGCGAGGTCACGATGATGACGAAGCGCTCGAGCCACATGCCAATGTTGACAAAGATCGACATGATGAACAGCAGCCCGGTGTTGTGGCGCACCCGCTGGAACCAGAGGAACTGCACCATCACCACGTTGATCGAAATCAACGTCCAGTACGACCACCCGTAGGGGCCGAACATCCGGTTCCACATCATGAACCGCTCGTGCGGGCTCGCGCTGTACCACGCGAAGAACGCTTCCATCGCGTAGCCGTAACCGACCATCAGCCCCGTCGCCAGCATGACCTTGGCCATGTTGTCGATGTGGCGCATCGTGATCAGGCTGCCCATGCCGTAGAAGCGGCGCACCGGAATGGCCAGCGTCAGCACCATCGCGAAGCCGGAATAGATCGCGCCGGCGACGAAGTAGGGCGGGAAGATCGTGGCGTGCCAGCCGGGAATGACCGACACCGCGAAGTCGAAGCTCACCACCGTGTGGACCGACAGCACCAGCGGCGTCGAGAGACCGGCGAGAATCAGGGTGGCGACCTCGTAGCGGTGCCAGTGGCGCGCCGAGCCGCGCCAGCCGAGCGACAGCATGCCGTAAATCGTCGCCTTCGTCTTCGACACCGCGCGATCGCGCAGCGTCGCCAGGTCTGGAATGAGCCCGACATACCAGAAGATCACCGACACCGTGGCGTAGGTCGAAACCGCGAACACGTCCCAGATCAGCGGGCTCTTGAACTGCGGCCACAGCCCCATCGCGTTGGGATACGGGAACAGCCAGTAGGCCGCCAGCCACGGACGGCCGGTGTGGAACACGGGGAAGATCGCCGCGCACATCACCGCGAAGATCGTCATCGCTTCGGCGAAGCGGCTGATCGACATGCGCCACTGCTGCTTGAAGAGCAGCAGGATCGCGGAGATCAGCGTGCCGGCGTGGCCGATGCCGATCCACCAGACGAAGTTGATGATGTCAAACGCCCAGCCGACCGGGATGTTGTTGCCCCAGATGCCGATGCCCTTGATCAGCAGGTAGCCGAGCGCCATTTGCAGCATGCCGGCCACGGCCAGGCCGATGAGCAACATGCCGATCCAGCCGATCGGGAACCGCTTGGAAAGCGGGATCTCCGCGACGGTCTCGGTGACCGTCTCGAAGTCGTGACCCGGCAGGATCACCGGCGTTTCTTCGAGCAGCGCCGTCTTCGTGTGAACGGGGTTAGCCATTAGTGTTCGCCGCCGGGTTGATCGTGCGACTCGGTCGTTTCGTGGTGGCCGCCGACCATCGCGTTGTGCGGCAGGGCCGGGTTCGGGTTACGCACCGCCGCAAGATAGGTGGTGCGCGGCCGGGTGTTGAGGTCTTCGAGCATCGTGTAGTTGCGCGGGCTCGACTTCAGCTTGGCAACCTTGCTGTTCGGGTCGTTGATGTTGCCGAAGACAATGGCCTCGGTCGGGCACACCGCCTGGCACGCGGTCACGATCTCGCCGTCGCGAATGCCGCGATCCTCGCGCTTGGCCTGGATGCGCGCCGCGTTGATGCGCTGCACGCAGTACGTGCACTTTTCCATGATGCCGCGGCTGCGGACGGTGACGTCCGGGTTGCGCTGCAGCTTGAACTGTGGCGTGTTCCAGTCCTGGAACAGCAGGAAGTTGAAGCGGCGCACCTTCCACGGGCAGTTGTTCGAGCAGTACCGGGTGCCGACACAGCGGTTGTAGACCATGTCGTTCAGCCCCTCGTCGCTGTGGACGGTGGCCGAGACCGGGCACACCACTTCGCACGGCGCGTTCTCGCACTGCTGACAGGGCATCGGCTGGAAGTAGGTGTCGGGCGTGTCGAGATTGCCGGCAAAATAGCGATCGATGCGCAGCCAGTGCATCTCGCGGTTCTTGCCCACCTGGAACTTGCCGACCACGGGGATGTTGTTCTCGGCGACGCACGCGATCACGCACGCCATGCACCCGGTGCAGGCATTCATGTCGATCGCCATGCCCCACTGGTCGCCGCGGTATTCCTTGTCGGCGTACAGCGAGATGCGCTTGTCGAGCTTGATGCCGTGCTCCATCTCCTTCGCGAACGCCGGCTTCGCCTTGAAGTCTTCAAGCGTCGCGGAGCGGACGATGTTGCGGCCTTCGATCGACCAGTGATCCTGCGTGCCCACGAGTCGGTAGTCGTCGCCGGTCTTGGTAATCTTCGCCGCGCCGAACCAGGGCGATGTCGAGCCGCGCAGCGCGTAGGCGTTGAAGCCGGTGCCGTTGCCGAGGTTGCCGGCCTTGGTGCGGCCGTAGCCAACCGGGATGGTGATCGAATCCCTGGCGTGGCCGGGCACGATCCACACCGGCACCGCGAGCGTGCGGCCCTCGTGTTCCACTTCGATCAGGTCGCCGCTTTCGAGATCGAGCGCTTCGGCGGTCGCCGGCGCCACGAGCGCGGCGTTGTCCCACGTCAGTTTCGACATCGGCTTGGGCAATTCCTGCAGCCAGCCGTTGTTGGCGAAGCGCCCGTCGTAGATGGTCGCGTCGCGGCGGAAATTGACTTCGACGCCGTCGGCGGTCGGCGCCGCGGCTACGGGCGGGGCCGCGCCACCCGCGACTCCGGGTGTCACCGGCGTGAACGCGGTGCCGGCAATGAAGCCGTCATGCAGCCACTTGCGCCAGGTCTTGTCGAATATCTCTGCCGCCGTTGGTGGAACGGGCGCGGCCGCGGGCGCAGCGGGCTTTGCTCCCGCCGCTGTTTGACCTGCAGCGGGCGCGCGCGCTGGTGTCGGCGCGGCATCGGGAGCCGCACTCTTGGCACCAGCACTCCTGGCACCTAACGCACCCGTGGCACCAACCCCTTTGGCACCTAAGGCACCCGAGGCACCATTGGCACTTTGTTGTTGCCCTGGCACCGTTGGCACCTTAGCGGTTGACCAGAACTCGCGGACAACATCGTAGCCATTGCGTTCTGGTCGGTCAGAGAGCGTCGCAATCACTTCGTGCGCTGACTTCCCGCCGTAGAGCGGCTGGATCAACGGCTGCACGATCGACACGGTGCCGTCGATCGTGCGCGCGTCGCCCCAGGCCTCGAGATAGTGCGCCGCGGGCACGTGCCAGTGGCTCAATGTCGCGGTCTCGTCGAAGAACAATCCCGAGTGCACGCGCAGCGCGACCTTGCTCATGGCCTCGGCAAACTTGAGGTCGGCCGGCGCGCTGAACACCGGGTTCGACTCGCCGATCACGACCAGCATTTGCACCCGGCCGCCGTTGATGTCGTCGACCAGCTCACGAAGAGCGGTGTGCTGTTCGCTGGGCACCGCTTCGGGCGTCGGCAGGTACGTGACCGCACCGCCGAGCGCAGCGTTCATCGCATGCGCCAGCACGTGCACGGCCGGCGGCTGTGAGTCGCCGGCGATCACCGCGACTCGGCCGCGATGCGCAACGAGATCCTTGGCGACCGCGTCGACGAACGCTTCGGTTCCGGCCGGCGCTGGGCCCGTCGCACCGCCCGCGCCCACTTGCGCGGCCACCGCGCGCGCCAGGGCTTCAATTTGGCTCGACTTGATCGGCAGCCGGTTGTCGGCCCGGCCGCCCGTGACCGTGTGGTTCGACTCGACCACGTAGAGCCGATTGAGATTATCGGCACTCTCTTCAACCCGCCGGCGCGACGCGAACTGCCGCGAGTAGAGCAGCGTCGCCGCGCCTTCCGACGCCAGGAAATCGGCGTCGAGCGAGAGAATCACGTCGGCCTTCGTCAGGTCGTAGAGCGGTTCGAGATACTGGCCGAACGCCGCGCGTGCCCCGGCGCGCGCGTTGTCGCGCGGCATCGGCTCCCACTGAATCCACTTGGCGTTGGGTTGCAGCGCGAGCACTTGTTGGATCTGCGCAGCCAGCGTCGGCGAGTTCACCGTCTCGGTGAGAATCCGCAGGCCCGCGCCTTTCGATCCCGACTGCGCGGAGAGCCCGCCGCGCACGGCCGTGATCACGGCGCTCCATGGCCGAATCTCGCCAAGCTGCGTGATGGCTTGCGATCGATCGGGGTCGTACAACGTCAGCACCGAGCCCTGCGCGAACAGATCGGTTGCGCCCTGGCTCGCCGGGTGCTCGGGGTTGCCTTCGATTTTCGTCGGACGGCCTTCGTGGCTTTCAACCAGCAGGCCCGAGGCCACGCCGCCGAGGGTCATCGCCGTCGCATAAAACAGCGGCTTGCCGGGGATTTCTTCTTCAGGCTGCCGGACGTACGGAACGATCAGCTCGGTCGGCTGCACCGTGCAGGCGGTGACGCCGGCGAGCGCCATCGACGCGCTCATCAGTTTCAGGAACGAGCGGCGGCCGACCGGGTCGAGCCATTCGGACGCGTTGCTCGGAAACTCGCGGTGCAGGTAGTCCTTGAACTCGGGCGTCTCGGCGACCGCTTCGAGGCTGCTCCAGACCTGGGGCCCGCCCGGCTGCGCGAGCCGCGCCCGCACCGCCTGGATGTCGATCGGTGTCGTCATCGAGCGGTGCGCCTTTTGATCTCTTTCGTCTGAGTGCATCATCTGTGGCACACCGAACAGCTGGTCATGTGTTCAACGCCGGCAATCTTGTATTCCTTCACCAGGCGCGGTCCGATCTCCGACTGCGCCTCCGCCGGCTGGTATCCCATCGTCGTGATCTGGTCCCGGGGACGAACGTAACGCGACGGATCGCGATGGCAGTCCAGGCACCATTCCATCTGCAGCGATGACTTCTGAATCATCAGCGGCATCTTGTCCACTCGGCCATGGCACGTCTCACAGCCGACGCCTTTCGTCACGTGAATGCTGTGGTTGAAGTACACGAAGTCCGGCAGATCGTGCACGCGGACCCAGTTGAGCGGCTTGTCGTCGCGGAAGCTGGCGCGCACCGGCTCGAGGTACGGGCTGGTCGACCAGATCTGCGAGTGGCAGTTGATGCAGGTCTTGGTCGGTGGAATGCCGGCCGACGGCGAGACTTCAACCGAGGTGTGGCAATAGCGGCAATCGATGCCGATGCCGCCGGCGTGATGCTGATGACTGAACTGCACCGGCTGCTCGACGAAGTTGTTCGCACTTGTGACGAAATCGGAGCGTTGAATCGTGAGGATCACCCAGCCGAGCGTGGCGACGATGAACACGATCACGAGCACGCTGGCTTTCGACCAGGCATTGGCGCTCTTTGGGAATACCTGCGACATGCGTCCCTTGCAGCCCCCGGGGGTTAGGGCACCAAGCTCGTCTGCACCTCTTTATGGGGTGCCGCCGCGGCGCCGAATCGTCTCTTATACCCCGGATGAATGGGATAAAAGACTTGTGAAAAATTTCGCAAGCTCATTGTATTGAAAAAGTCTGCGGCGCCACAACCCCGACCCATTAAGTCGGAATTAACCCTGCTCGCGCCTGACGGACGGCACTTCTTGACGGGGAGGGAACGTCTTGACGGGAGGCAACGTCTTGTCGGGAAGGCAATTCTTGTCGTCAAAACACTCTGTCTTTTCAGTCACACTATTGCGACGAGCATTGCCCTCCCGACAAGAATTTTCCTCCCGACAGAGCTGGCCGCTTCCCTCCCGACAAGAATCCCGCTCCCGTCAGGTTCAGTGAGCGTATAGTCTGCGTTCTATGTCCCAGATTTCGCGAACAGGCGGCCCGTAGTGTCTGACGACCGGAAGTACAAACAGCGCGGCTACCAGGACGACGGTCGCCCGGCGGGCAAGGCGCCGCGGACCGATGGCCCCGCACCGCCGCGGCCGGATCGCGAACCCGGCGCCCCCGCCGGCGCCCGCCGCATTTCGTCGGAAGGCGCGCGCAACCCGCGCATGATGAGCTCGCGACAGGTGGCCCGCTGCTCGCGCTGCGGCACCATCGTCGACCCCGAGATCATGTCGCGCAGCAAATGCCCGAAGTGCCAGGTCGACCTGCGCTCGTGCGTGCAGTGCGTGAGTTTCGACCCGAGCGCCAGCCTGGAATGTGCCGAGAGAATTCCGGCCCGCATCTCGCCCAAGGACGTCGCCAACGAGTGCAACCTGTTTTCAGGCCGCACCTCCTGGGAGCGCGAAACCACCGCTGCGGTAAGCCAGAACCCCAAGGAGCCGACGGGAGCGAAGAAGGCCTTCGACGATCTCTTCAAGTTCTGAGGCCCGCTCGCCCTGACCCCTGATCCCCTGATCCCCTGATCCCTGGTCCCTGATCCCTGATCCCTGATCCCCGTCATAATCCCTCTATGGGCCTACTGTCCCCGCAAGACGAAGCTGTTCTGAAGGAACACCTTTCCGCCATCACGAAGCCCGTCACGCTGCTGCTCTTTACCCAGGCGATCGGCGGCTCCGAAAGCGGTGCGGTCGCCAAGACCATCCTCAACGAAATCGCCGGCCTCAACGACAAGATCACCGTCGTCGAGAAAAGTTTCGTGCTGGATCACGAGGACAAGGCCAGGTACGGCGTGGACAAGGCGCCCGCCATCGTCATCCTGAGCGACGGCGACGACACGCGCATGCGGATGTACGGCGCACCGGTCGGCTACGAGTTCGTCGGATTGGTCGAGGCCATCGTCGTGGCCGGCACCGGCAAGATCGATCTCGATCCGCAAACGATGGCGTGGATTCAGGCGGTCGACAAGCCCACGCACATCCAGGTGTTTTCCACACCCACCTGACCGCACTGTCCGAGGGCGGTCGTCCTCGCGCACAAGATGGCAGCGGCAAACCCGAAGATCACCGCGGATGCGATCGAGGCCACCGAGTTCATGGACCTCAGCCGCAAGTACCGCGTCACGGGCGTGCCGAAGACCATCGTCAACGAGACCATCGAGATTCTCGGCGGCCTGCCGGAGCAAGACTTCGTTCGCGCCGTCCTCGAGATGCCGGAAGAAGACCTCGCACCGCCAAGCGCCTGAACACCGAAACCACGACCACCACGACGCATTCTTTTCTGGAGACCAAAATGCGCCTTTCGTCTTTGAGAAGTTGCTTCGTGATCGTCGTGGCGATCTTCGTGATCTTCGTGGTTTCGTTTGACGCTCTGGCCCAGGGCAAGAAAGTCTACATCTCGGTCGACATGGAAGGCATCAGCGGCATCACCGGCGACGACCAGACGTCGGCGGGAGGCGCCGAGTACGGGCGGTCGCGAAAGCTGATGGCCGAAGACGCCAATGCCGCCATTCGCGGCGCATTCGATGGCGGCGCCACCGACGTCGTGGTCAACGACTCGCACGGCAGCCAGCGCAACCTCCTTCCCGAAGACCTCGACCCGCGCGCGCGGCTGATCAGTCACAGTTTCAAGCGCCACGGCATGGTCGAAGGCCTCGACGAAACGTTCGACGCGGTAATTTTCATCGGCTATCACGCCAAGGCGGACTCACCCCGCGGCCTCTTTGCTCACACCGGCTCCGGCGTCGTGAAAGACGTGCAGGTCAACGGTCGCTCCGCCGGCGAAGGCGGCCTCAACACGCTGATGGCGCATTGGTACGGCGTTCCCGTCGTCATGATCTCCGGAGACGACGTCGCGGTTGAGCAGCAGAAGGAGTGGACGCCGGCTGTCAAGGGCGTCGTGGTGAAGCGGGCGATCAACATGCGGGCCGTCGAAGCCAAGTCGCCGGCCGAGGCCCGTAAAGACATTCAGGCTGGCGCGAGGGAAGGCGTGGCCGCCGCGCGCAAGCCGGCGCGCGACCGCGCGGCTTCATACAAAGTGCGCATGCAATTGCGCAATTTCACGATTCCGGAAGTCGCCACCGCGTTCCGCGAGATTCAGCTCGTGGCGCCCGACACCGTGGAATTCACCCGCGAGTCGATGCCGGAGGCGTACCGGATCATCCGCGTGCTCTACCGTTTCATCAACCCGGACTGACCGAAGGTCCGCCAGGTTCCGTCTTTTCCTTTCACACGATCGACGACCTCCATCTTGCCGTCGGCAAGAAGGCGATAGGTCGTTTCACCCTGCTCGGTGTCAGGTGTGCCCCACCGCGAAATAAGCGCGTCGCCATCGCGTTGCGCATCCAATGGACGGAACATGCCGGAGTTGTCGAACCACATCCCGCGGTAACCGCCGCCGGCGACGGGCCGGTAGTACGCGTGGCCCTCAAAGACCGTGACTGCCCCGGCCCCTTGGCCTGAGCGAGCGGAGCGAGTCGAAGGCATGTGGTTCTTGAACGACAGCTTTAGGAACTGGCCGTTCAACTGCCACGCCCATTCCATTTCGATCGTCGCTGGTTGATTCAACACCGTTCCGGTGCCCGCCCACGTCCCGACCAGGCGCGACAGTAACGGATCGCTGCTGGTTTGAGCTCCGAATCGCGCGATGAGGACAAGCAGGAGCAACAGTGCATGGGGCCTCCGCATCACTGACGAACGAAGCCGGTGAAAATCGACGTCTTAACTGGCGAGCCGCGCAGCGCGGAGTCGATCGAGCGAGGCAGGATCGATCGACGCTTCGGCCACTTCGACATGCCCGGCCGGCGCCAGGGTGAGGGTGACATCAACAACGGTATTGAGCGTCTCCCCAGTTCCGCGCAAGGTGCCGGACAACGACAACCTGGTGATCACGATGGACGCGCCGCCTGCCGTGAGCGACGCCGAGTCGGCTTGTCGAGTCGGCGGAGTCGAAGGGCGTTGCAGTCTGGCGTCAGGCATGGCGTGCTGCAGCGCCTTGGCGGCAAATCGAAAGCCGGCGGGCCCGCGTGCGAGCATCAGCACGAGCGGATCGTTCTCGGGCCGTCCGAGCAGCGTTTCGAACGCAGACCCGTTCAGCACGAACTGCGTCCGGCGATCGAAGAAGCCGTCGGGAAGGTCCATTGCCTTCGCGTTGAAGAGCGCGATGACCCGATCGATCGCGGCCGTCAGGCCTTCAGGGGCTGCCATCTCGCGCCTTCTTCCAGCACGAACCGCGTTTCCTCCGGCACTTCCCAGTCGGGGATGGTCGGAAAGAGCGGGTCGCCCGGCAACGTGAGCATGGTCGTGGTGCCGTCTTCGATGAAGCCGGGCATGACGCGGACGATCTTCCGGGCGCGCGCCCATGCGAAGACCTCTTCGATCGAGGCCAGCTTTTCGAGCTGCCTGATCGTGGTCCAGGTTGGCGGCGGCAGCAGCAGCTCGCGCCGCTCGAACTTCGCGACGGCGCCGCGCGGCGTCAGCCATTCGAGCGCGGTCGTCTCGCCCTCGTCGTGCTTGGCGACCTGTCCCGCCGGCATGCGCGCCAGAAAGAACCGCGTATCGAAGCGGCGCGTTTCGATCTGTGGAGTCACCCAGTGCGCCAGCGGCGCGAGGTCGGCGGGCGTCAGCCGCACGTTGGCTTCTTCGGCGAGCTCGCGGACCGCCGCCGTTCGGTACGTCGCTTCGTCCTCGTCGCTCAAGTCGGGAAAGCAGGCCGGGACCAGCACCGCTCCGGGCGCCGGCCGATCGGCCTCTTCAACCCTGCCGCCCGGGAATACATACGAGCCTGCCATGAACGCCATCGTGGCGTTGCGGCGCACCATCAGGATTTCAAACGGGTTGCCGGCACCTGCCCTGAGCGAGCTCTCGTCACGCGCAGCGTCACGAGAGCGAGTCGAAGGGCGAAGTACGATCACGGTGGCTGCGGGACGTGCCGGAACAAGATCTGTCATCGGCGGCAGTATTAGTCTAATCTGCGGCGCATGATCGTTCGGGAAGATCGCGACGGCATTCGCATCCTGCGGCTCAATCACGGCAAGGTCAGCGCCATCGACGTCGAGCTCAGCGAAGCGATGACTGCCGAGTTGAAGGCCGCCGCCGACCCCGCTGTTCGTGCGGTCGTCGTGATCGGCACGGGTTCGGCTTTTTCCGCCGGGGTCGATCTGTACCGCGTGATCAAGGATGGCCCGGAGTACGGCCGCCGTTTCTTGCCGGTGCTCGAT
The DNA here is from genome assembly GCA_031429375.1 of Acidobacteriota bacterium. Taxonomy (GTDB): domain Bacteria; phylum Acidobacteriota; class Vicinamibacteria; order Vicinamibacterales; family UBA2999; genus 12-FULL-67-14b. The sequence continues at coordinate 12,029 of JANOZI010000349.1, forward strand.
CGGATGTTGCGCGACGCCTTGACGTTTCCCAAGCCGCTCGTCGCGGCGGTGAACGGCCACGCCATCGCCGGCGGATGCATCCTGGCGGCCTGCTGCGATCGGCGGATCATGGCGGAGGGTAACGGCCGCATCGGCATTCCTGAGCTTGCCGTCGGCGTGCCCTTTCCCGCGCTTCCGCTGCAAATCATGGGCGCCCGGCTTGGCGACGGCCCGCTGCGCGATCTCGTCTTCACCGGCCGCACCGTCCTGGCGGATGAGGCCGTAGCGCTCGGCCTGGTCGACGAGACGTGCGCGGCGGACGCTTTGCTGGACCGCGCGATCGATGTCGCCCGTCACCTCGCGTCGATCCCTGCCGGCGCGTTTGCCCTCACTAAAGAATCGCTTTACTCGCCCGTGCTCGATCGCACCGACCGGCTAGCCGACCACAACGCCCGCGTCGTCGAAGCCTGGCTGCAGCCGCACACTTACGAGACTATTCGAGCGTATCTCGAAAAAACCGTCGGTAAGAAGTGAGCCGGGGCTTGGGGCTTGGGGCTTGAGAAAAGTGTCCTCCTGATCTTCTGGTCTCCTGTTAGGTTTTCTCCTGATCTCTACTCCCACGTCCAGTCACGAATCGACAGCCCGAGCTCGCGCGGATCGTCCCTGCCGAAATCTCTCGGGCGCCACGTCCGGCTGATCTCGGTTTCTACCACGATGTGCGTCCGGCCCGGCGGCGCAGGAATGTCGCGCCTGATTGCGGCGCTTCTCTTCAGATCGTCGTCATAGACAATCTTCTTGTCGACCCAGATCCGCACGTGCACCGGCCGCTCGTCACCATCGGGGTGATCGATCCAGGCCACAAGCTTCAGCACCTTGCCTCGCACGGGCACGACCGACATTGATCTGAGGTCCGCCCACCGCCGGCCCGGCCCGCCGCCTGGAACAAGCTCGGGATCTCTGATGCCGTAGCGATAGTCCCAGCCAAACCGCATCGATCGGTTTCGCGGCAGCAGGTCGCCGCGCGCGTCCGCATAAGTGATCGCCGCATGAACGGCGACTAGCGCCAGCGTCGCGGTCCAGATCCCTTTAGACCAGGGCGACGTCGTGGATTCGCTTGGCGACGCGGCTATGCCCTTCAACGAGGCAAACCAGTACACCAGCGTCCAGAACGTCAGGATCACCGTGAGCGACTGTCCGGGCATGCCGATCAACGCGATGATGCCGAAACCGAGGAACGCGCCGCGCAGGACGCCGAGTGAAAAGCGATCGCGATCGCCTGACCCCTGCGTTTTGTCGCGAGAAAACAAGCTCGAGATAAAGACGACGCACCACGCGATCCACGGAAGACTGCCGAGCAGCCCGAGCTCGGCCAGCAAGTGCCGGTACCAGCTTTGCGCATTGTCGGGCACCAGCGGCTTCCGGGTCGTCAGCAACGCAAAGTCACGCACCAGCGTGTGGAACGTGCCTGCACCGACGCCGGCCCACGGGTGCTCGGTGATCATCTGCATCGCCGCCGGGGCATAGCCGTAGCGATCCCAGAATAATTGCCGCGCCGACTCTCGAATGCCGAGGTCGCCGAAAAACGGGATGAAGCCAGAGCTGCCGCGGGCGTCGACGGTCATGACTGATGAACCGCGCGTGATGAGCAGCGTGATCGCGGCCACGGCGACCACCCCGGCAACCATGGTCACCAACGGTCGCGACGACCTGAGTGACGGGCCCTCCTTCCGCCGCCAGGCGCGGACACTCTCGAATGCAATCACCGCGAGCACGATGCTCAACAAGATGAGCGCGGTGCGCGATCCGGACGCCAGCGCGCCCATCGAGGTGAGCGTCACGCCGCCGATTCCCACGACCGTCGCCCACGGCTGCGGAGAAGCGCGCGCAAGCACCACGAACCCCGGCAGCCACAACGCAGCGATCACGCCAAAGGCGTTGGCATCGGCGAGCGTGCCGGCGGCCCGGCGGAAGTAAGGCCACAAGTGACCGCTGAGAAAGTTGAGGTCGACCAGCGCCTGGTAACCGCCAACAACGCAGGCGATGGCGGCCGCGACGGCCAGCGGCTTGACGATCCGGCTGGTGAAGGCGGCGCGCGGCTCCCGAGAGAACCACCGGAACAGCGCGTCGATCCACAGCAAACCGACGTTGTGGCCGAGCACGAAATACATGACATTCAAGTTCGCCTGCCATGGCGAAATGCCCACGCTGGTGTTCGCGACCCCGAGCGGCAAGACCCACAACCTGAAGTCGGTCTCGCGCATGAACACAATCGGCCACGACACGGCGACCACGAGTGCCCATGCCACGAGCGGCCACCGCCAGGCTTGGGGCAGTGACCACCGCAAGGCGCCCGGGTCCGACAGGGTCAGCGCCAGCAGGGGGAGGATCCAGACGATCTCGAGGCTGAAATGCTCGTAGTCGAGCAGCTCGATGTACACCGCCGGCAGCAAGTACATCGCCATCAGGATCGGGCGGAAAATCGCACCCGGCGCGCGATGACCGAGGACCGCGGCCGTTGCGGTCGCGACAATCGTGATCCACCACAACCCAGGACGACCCGGCATGGCCAGGTGCAGCTCCGTAAACGCCGCCGACAGCGTCGACGCGATGACGATGATCCTGGTGAGCTGATTCATCCGCGCGCGAACACGGCCACGGTTTCAATGTGATCGGTGTGGGGAAACATGTCAACCGCCTGAAGATGCGTCACCAGGTAACCGGCCTTGAGGATAACCGGCAAATCCTGCGCGAGCGCGTCCGGATTGCAGGACACATAGATCACTCGCTGCGGCGCCATGGTGTCGAAGACGCCGCTGAGCACGGCCGGCGGACATCCCTGCCGGGGTGGATCGAGTACCACGGCGTCCCATCGATCGGCAGCCATGCGCTTGATAACGTCTTCGACGCGCGCGCACACGAGGCGGACTTGCCCGCTGGCAATCCGGTTCAGGCGAATGTTGGCCTCGGCGTCCTTCACCGCCTGGCGGTTCTCTTCGACCGCCGTGACCCTGGCGCCGGCTTGTGCAATGGGAAGCGCGAACAACCCGCTGCCGCTATAGAGATCGAGCACGGTTGGTGGGGACAAACCTGGTGGGGACAAACCTTTAGGTTTGTCCATGACTCCCTCAGTCACCAGCTTCACCAACTCACCCGCCGCCCCGACATTGGTCTGGAAAAACGCTGTGGGCGACAGCAGGTACGCGGTCGCACCGATCGTTTCCTTCACATGACTGTGCCCGTCGATGCGAAGGGTCTCGGGGCCGACCATGTACGGGCTCGGCTTGTCATGAATATTGATGAAGAATCCGTCGGGCCGATCGGCCGAGGCGAGCAGCCCGCGAATCGGCGTGCGCAAGGCTTTGTCGTTGCGCGTCACCACGAGCATGGCCACTGCCTGGCGATCGTCTGCGGTCGTCCGCACGATGATGTGGCGGACCAGCCCGTTGCGTTGCGCGCCCACGCCGTAAATGCGGGCGCGGATCAGCCGATCCCGCAGCGCGAACGCGATGCCATTGCCGCGGTCGCTATGAACCGGGCACTCGTCGATGCGCACGATCTGCCTGGAGCGCGCCGCATAGTGGCCCATCACCAGGCCGCGGCCCTGCCCTTCGGGGCCGAAGACGAACGCGGACTTGCTGCGAAAGCGATCCTCGCGGGGCGAGGGAATCAGTGGCGGAACGGGTCGGCCGAGCAGCTGCGCCAGCCGCGCCTGTTTGCGGAGCAGTTGTTCGGCGTACGGCACACCCGGCAGGCTGCACCCGCCGCACACGCCGAAATGCTTGCACTGCACGGAAATACATCACACAGAAACACGGAAACACGGAAACACCGAATTCCTTTTTGGGGTGTCCAAAAAAGATTTCTGTGCTTCTGTGTTTCTGTGTTTCTGTGTGTGAATTGTCATGAGCTACTTCACTTCAAGTAGCTCGACTTCAAACACCAACGTCGAATTTGGCGGAATGTCCGAACCGGCGCCTCGTGCGCCGTATCCCATCGCCGGCGGAATCGTGAGCACGCGCGTGCCGCCGACTTTCATGCCGGCAAAGCCCTGGTCCCAGCCGGGGATGACCTGTCCTCCGCCCAGTGGAAACTCGAACGGGTCGTTGCGATCCTTCGAGCTGTCGAACTTCTTCCCGCGCTTGTCGTCCCTGCTCGCATCATAGAGCCAGCCGGTGTAGTGGACGCGAACGACGCGCCCCGCCCGCGCCTCTGCGCCGGCGCCGACTTTGATGTCGTTGATCTGCAGTTGCGTGATGCCCGTGTCGGCCATGGGTGTCCCTTCAGTAGTGTTGGATGAAGAAGAGGAGCCGCCGCATGCCAGGGTGAAACTCAACATGAGCGACGGAAGAATCAGCGTCGTGATTGCGTGGCGTGTGTTCAAGCGGATCCTCACTGTGCCGTGGTGGCTGGCACCTCGGCGTTCAACCATTGTTCCCAGGCCCGGGCGTTGAACGGCCGGCCCAGAAAGTCTTCGACGAGAACGGCGGCCGGCTTCGACCCGCCGGGCGCCAGGATCTGATCCCGGTATCGGCGCATCATCTTCGGGTCGAGCAGGTTCGCCGCGTTGAATTGGGAAAACAGATCCTTCGCGATGACCTGCGACCACATGTAGGTGTAATACGCGGCCGTGTAGTTCGGGTTGCTGAGCTGTGTGAATGTCGAGGCGAAGTGCGTGCCCTCCACGTACGGCATCGGCAGGTACTTGGTCGTCAAGTCGCGCTCGATCGCGTCGGTATCGACGTCCTTGGGATCGCGGTCATGAATCGACAACGACAGCCTGGCGAACATCATCTGCTGGCGCGTGTCGATCGCCCGGCCGAGCTCGCCGGCGCGGCGCATCTGGTAAACCAGGCGCGCGGGAATCGCCTCTCCCGTCTGATAGTGCCTGGCGAACAGGGCAAGGGTTGCCGCATCCCTGGCCCATTCCTCCAGCATTTGTGACGGCGCTTCGATGAAGTCGCGCTCGGCGACTTCGCTCAGGCCGAGATACCTCAGCCGCCCGGCCGACAGCACATGCAGCACATGCCCGAACTCGTGGAAGAACGTAACGACGTCGTCATGCATCAGCAGGCCTGGATCGGCTTGCCCGCCCGACATCCGCGCGATAAGGACAACTTCGGGAATCTGGCGCCGACTGACGCCGGTTCGGACCGGCAACGCCGACGCCCCGGTGCCGCCCTTGTCGGCCCGCGGATGCATATCAAGATAGATGCGTCCGACCAGTTGGCCGTTCTCGAAGACTTCATACGGCTCGACCGAGGGGTGCCAGACAGGAAGCGCTGGCGCGCGCCTGAACTCGAAGCCGAACAGGCGGCTCGAGATGTCGAGCACGCCGTCTTTGACGCGATCGTACGGGAAGTACGGCCGCACCGATTGCGAGTCAAAGGCGTAGTCGGCGCGGCGAACGAGCTCAGTGTAGTAGCGCCGTTCCCAGGCATTGAGGGTCGACGCTCCTGGCGAATCCTGTCGCTTTCGCTCCAGCAGCAGCGCCGTCTCTTTTGCCAGCTTCGGGCCACTCGCGGCGACGATCTGATCGATGAAGCTGGCCGCCCCCTTGGCGCTGCCGGCCATGCGATCGGCGAGGTCGAAGTCAGCCCATGTGCTGTTGTTCAGGAGCTGCGCCAGCTCGGCGCGGGTGGCGGTCAGCCGCTCGATGACCGTCTTGTTGGCGGGATACGCAACATTATTGGCCTCGATCAGCATGCGGCGCCGCAGCGCCTCGTTCCGGGCGTAGGTCAACACTGGCTGAAGGTCGGGCCCTGCGGTCGTCAGGGTAATCGTGCCGTCGGGCCCGGGCTTGTGCGCGGCGATGAAGTCGGCGGGCAGGCCGTCGAGCTCGGCGGCGCTGGCGACTTGAAAGCGGCGAACGCCGCCGCGGAAGTTGCGCTGAAACTCCTGGTTGAGGCGGCTGTGCTCATCGCGCAAGCTGTGGATGCGCTGCCGCGTCGCTGCGTCTTTGCCAACGCCCTGGCGGCGGTAGTCACCGAGCTCGCGTTCGACGTAGTGCTTCGCGTCCGCCCCCGCACGCGAGACATCGAGCGACGCCAGCGCGTCGTAGACGCCGCGGCTGAGAGCGAGGTCCGAAAGAAACGCCGCGATGCGCTCCCCCAGCGCCTCGCCGGCCTTGCGCATCTCCGCGTTGGGGTGGAGCAGGGCGGCGGCCTGGGCCAGTCCGTCAGCGGCATCAATCTCGACCTGGATGTCGTCGTAGGGGCGCAGGGTGTTGTCGATCGTCCGCCTGCCCTTGAACGCGAGGACGGCGTCGAGCCGTTGTTGCGCCCGTGCCAATCGCGCTTCAACCGCTTGGGTCAAGGAAGCCGTGTCGGAGATGCCGGTAAAAAACGGCGCGTTGGACGCAGCCTCGACCCGTGCCTGCCGGCCTTCAACACCGGCGGTGCTGACGAGAGCGGCGATGACGAGAAGACTGCGTAGCTTCATAAAGAACCTATGGTCCGCCTTCGCACGCAGTACTCGCCGACATGGCCAGCGCTTCGCGCTGGCCTAGCCGCAGCTCGCCGAAGGCGAGCGAAGGCTGGCGGAGAGGAAGGGATTCGAACCCCTGGAAGCCTTTCAGCTTCAACGGTTTTCAAGACCGCCGCTATCGACCGCTCAGCCACCTCTCCGCAAGGAGTTAAGAGTTCAGAGTGCAGAGTTAAGAACATCGGTGCAACCTCTAAACTCTGAACTCTTAACTCTGAACTGATATTTTATTTTACAGCCTCTATCCGCTCCCGCCCGCCCATATATGGGCGAAGGGCTTGCGGAATCACGATCGAGCCGTCCGGCTGTTGATAGTTCTCGAGCACCGCGATCAGCGTCCGTCCCACCGCCAGCCCCGAACCGTTGAGCGTGTGCACGTGCTCCGCCTTGCCGGTGCCCTGCGCGCGAAACTTGATGTTGGCCCGCCGCGCCTGGAACCCTTCGCAGTTCGAGCACGACGAGATCTCGCGATAGCCCTTCTGGCTCGGCAGCCATACCTCGATGTCGTACGTCTTGGCCGCCGAGAAGCCCATGTCGCCGGTACACAGCACGACCGTGCGATACGGAAGTTCGAGCAGCTGCAGCACGCGCTCCGCATGGGCGGTCAGGCTCTCGAGCTCGTCGTACGACGTCTCGGGCGCGGAAAACTTCACCAGCTCGACCTTGTCGAACTGATGCTGGCGGATCAGGCCGCGAACATCGGCGCCGTACGACCCCGCCTCGCTGCGAAAGCACGGCGTGTACGCGGTGTATCTGATCGGCAGCAGCCGGCCGTCGAGAATTTCGCCGCGATACAGGTTCGTCACCGGCACTTCCGCGGTCGGGATCAGGTACAGGTCCCAGTCGCCCGCGATCTTGAATAAGTCCTGCTCGAACTTCGGCAGCTGTCCCGTGCCATAGAGCGTCGACGCCGACACCAGGAACGGCGGCTGCACCTCGGTGTAGCCGTGCTCGCCGGTGTGCAGCGTCAGCATGAAATTGATGAGCGCGCGTTCGAGCTGCGCGCCGGCGCCCATCAGCACCGCAAAGCGGGAGCCGGAGATCTTCGTGGCGCGCTCGAAGTCGATGATGCCCAGCTGCGGGCCAAGGTCCCAATGCGCCTTGGGTTCGAATTCGAACGCCTTCGGCTCGCCCCACGTGCGCACCACGACGTTGTCTTCGGCGCCCTTCCCGACCGGCACGCTGGGGTGCGGGACGTTCGGGAGCGCTTCGAGGATCAGCGTGCGATGGCGCTCGACCGACTCGAGCTCGACTTCCAACTGCTTGATCTTCTGGTTGCGGGCCTTGCTCTCTTCGTAGACGTGCTTCACCTCCAGGCCCTGCCGCTTCGCCCGCGCAACCTGGTCGCCCGAGGTGTTCTGCTCGCGTCTCATCCCCTCGATCGCAGGAATGAGACGACGCCGCTGGCTCTCGAACGTGGCGAGCTGCTGGAGCTCTGCAGTCACGTCGAGGCCGCGGCTGGCCAGCCCGGTGCGGACCGCCTCGAGGTTGTCGCGGACGAGATTCGGGTCAAGCATAGGAGTGCACTATTCTAATAGGCTATGAGCTCTCTCGTCCGAAAGGCCGTGTTCCCTGCCGCCGGGCTCGGCACCCGCTTCCTCCCCGCTACCAAGGCGCAACCCAAAGAGATGTTGCCGCTGGTCGACAAGCCGACCATCCAGTACGGGGTCGAAGAGGCCGTCGCCTCCGGCGTGCCCAACATCGTGCTCGTCACGGGCCGGGGCAAGAACGCCATCGAAGATCACTTCGACGTGTCGAAAGAACTCGAGTCGTTCCTCGAAAGCCGCGGCAAGCGCGACCAGGCGGAAGAAATCCGCAAGATCTCAGACTCGATCAACGTCTCGTACGTCCGCCAGGGCGAGCCGCTCGGCCTCGGCCATGCGGTGCTCGTCACCGAAACGATTGTCGGCAACGAGCCGTTCGCCGTCATCCTGGCAGACGATGTGATCGATGCGACGCCGCCGGCGTTGGCGCAGATGATCGCCGTGTTTGAGCGCGCCGGCGGACCCGTGCTGGCGGTCGAGCGCGTGCCGATGGATCAGGTTTCGAATTACGGCGTGATCGCCGGCGAACCCGCGCCCGAATTCGGCAAAGGTGTCTACCGGGTCACCGACCTCGTCGAGAAGCCGGCACGCGAGGACGCGCCCTCGGACCTGGCAATCATCGGCCGCTACATTCTCACGCCCGATATCTTCGCCGCGCTCCACGACACGGCGAAAGACAAGTCGGGGGAAATCCAGCTCACCAACGGATTACGGAAGCTGCTGAAGTCGCGGCCCATCTACGCCTACGAAGTCGATGGCGTGCGCCACGACACCGGCAACAAGCTGGGCTTCTTGAAGGCGATGGTGTACTTCGGGCTCAAGCGGCCCGAACTGGCCGGGCCGTTCAGGGAGTATCTCGAAAGCCTGGATCTGACCGTGAAACGGTAGGTGGCGGGGTGACGGTGTTGCGATCACCGTAGCGCGGAACTTTAGTTCCGCGATTTTCCGCGATTCGCCGTACTGCGAATGTCCACAGCGGACTCCGCGCTACTCGGTCGATTTTGTTTCAGACTTGGTTTCGGTCTTCGTTTCCGTCTTGGTCTCGGTCTTCGGCGCCTCTGATGACTTCTCGCCGGACTTTTCGCCAGACTTCTCGCCGGACTTGTCGCCGGACTTTTCTGCCGATTCGCTCTTGGCTGCTGCGGCCGTGCCGCTCTCGCTCTTGCCTGACTTCGCGTAGTCTGTGATGTACCAGCCGGTGCCCTTGAATTGAATGGCCGGCGACGACAACAGTTTCTTCACGACCCCGCCGCACTTGGGGCACACCTCGATCGGCGCATCCGAATACTTCTGGATGACTTCGAAGCGGTGCGCGCACGCGTCGCATTGATATTCGTACAGCGGCATAGTGGGGAGTGTATCAGCGAACGACACTGCTATTCGAGCACGACATCCGTTGGACCGTCGAGCATCAGGCGGCGCAGCGCCGAAAATGGCGCGGCGCCCTGCGACAGCAGCGCGTCGTGGAACGCGCGCAAGGACGGCTTGCCGCCGTGTTGCTCGTACCAGTCGCGGCGAAGCTTCAACAGCATCAGCTTTCCTGCTGAATACACCAGGTAGGTCGGGTCAAACGTCCCGCGTTCGGCCTCGCGCCGCGCGTTGGCTTCCTCGAGAAACGCCTCGTCGCGGAAGAACCGCACGCCCTGCTCGACCGACCAGTCCTCGGTATGCAGCCGGATGCCCACGACGAATCGGGCCAGCCGTACCAGGGCTTCGGCGAGCTGCCCCAGCTTGAGCGCGTGGTCTCCCCTGCCGAAACCGGCCTCGAGCATCATCAGTTCGCAGTAATGCGCCCAGCCTTCCATATAGGAGGCCGGCGCGAACATCGTCGATCGGCGCACCTTCGAGTCGACGCGGCGCAAGTGCTGGTAGTGCAGGAAGTGGCCCGGGTAGACCTCGTGGATCGAAATCGTCCATAGCGTCGGCAGGTTGAAGTCGCGCAAGTGCTCGCTCTTGCGAGCGTCTTCCCATTTCGGGTCGACGTCGGTGAGGTAGTACATCGCGCGCGACGGCTTTGACTCGAATGGCCCGGGCGTCCACATGCTGGCCGACGACCAGCGGAAGAATTCGGGAGTGGCCGCCACGGCGACGCCCGCGCTGTCGGGGATGGAGACGACGGGGTTACGCGAGAGGAACGTGTGAAGCTCGTCGAGCTGCCCGCGCGCGGTCGCGATGAGTGTGCCCTCGGGCGGATGCTTCTGCTTCGCCGCGCGCCACGCCGCGACGGGATCGCCGCCGTTCAGCCTGCCCGCCAGCGTGCGGAATTCTTCCTGGGTCGCGGCCAGCTCGCGCAGCGCGATCGCGAGCAGGCGATCGACCGGCAGCGTGATGCCCTCGTCCAGCCGGAGTTTCTGCTCGAACTTCTCGCGGCCGAGACGGAATGAGCCTTTCGCCCTGGGCCGCACCTCGGTCTCGAGCTCGGTCACGTACGCGCCGATGGTGTGCACGGCTTCCGTGCACGCGTCGGCCAGGTCGCCGAGCAGGTGCAGATCGTCGACGTTGGAAAACGCGCGGGGGAGATCGGCGTCGATGAACGACATCGCGCCGCGCCACGTATCGATGCCGACCTTGACGAACATCGCCGGCGGGTCCTTGATGTTGTCGCGTGCCGCCTGCACGACCCGCGGCACCTGACGCAGTTTCGACAGGACGCGCCGGGCGCGTTCGGTCTCCGGTGCATAAGCGAAAATCGCCTGCGCCGCCAGGCTCGACGCCACCGTGTCGGCATAGACGTGCGGGTTGCGCTCCCAGGATCGGTTCTCTTCGAGCTCGAACTGCCGCGCGCGAATGTTGGCGGAAACGATCTGGTGCTCGACTTGCTCGCGCAGCGGAAGCGGCGCCACCGGGATGCTGTCGAGCCGGCGCGCGAAGCCCGCCAGCGCGCTGATGTGGGTTTCGACCGCGTTGCGACGGAAGTCTTCGACCAGGTCGTCGTGCACGTGCACCCCGTCCATGGTCGCCCCGGTGGGGTGGACCTCATAGAGGTGATCGAGAAAGTCGTCGACGAAGTGGGGTAATGGTTCCGCGGCGTGCATGCTGGCCATGGCCGCGCTCAGGGGAAGGCGGCCATCTCGCAATGGTACATTAATATGCTGGGGTGAGCCGCTCTCAAAGGCCCGGCCCCGTGCAAGTCGAAGGGCCCGCCCTGAGCGAGCATCGCGCGGGCCCGCCCGCGCGACGCGAGTCGAAGGGGCCCGCCCTGAGCGAGCGACGCACGGACGTGTCCGAGCGTCGAGAGACGAAGGGGCCCGCCCTGAGCGAGCGACGCACGGACGTGTCCGAGCGTCGTGAGTCGAAGGGGGTTCTGTATGTGGTGGCCACGCCGATCGGCCACCTGGAAGACATCACGCTGCGAGCCTTGCGGATTTTGAAAACGGTCGCGCTGGTTGCCGCGGAGGACACGCGCCGCACCGGGAATCTGCTGCGGCACTACGACATCCACACACCAGTGCTGAGCGTCCACGCCCACAACGAGCACGCGCGGGTGCCGAAGTTGATCGCGCAGTTGGCGGCCGGCGAGTCGATTGCGCTGGTCACCGATGCCGGCACCCCTGGCGTTTCCGATCCGGGCGCAGTGCTGGTCGCCGCCGCGAGAGAGGCCGGACTGCGAATCGAGCCCATACCCGGCGCGAGCGCCGTCGTTGCAGCGCTTTCAGCCGCGGGATTAAAGACCGAGGGCTTTGTTTTTCTAGGGTTTGCACCTATTAAGGCGAAAGCCAGAAAACATTGGTTCGAGACTGCCGCGGATCTATCCAAAGCCCGCGCTGTGATCTTTTTCGAGGCCCCACATCGCTTACACCGAACCCTTGAGGATCTTGCAATATTGGTTAAACGACCAATAATGGCCGGGCGAGAGTTGACTAAAATCCACGAGGAACTGTTGTTCGGCACGCCTACCGAGCTCATAAGGATATTCGAAGCTCCCCAGGGTGAATTTACCCTCATCATTCCCCCTCCTGATTCTTCAGAAGAATTGCCGATCGAGGCCACGGACGAGGCAATATTGGAGTTATTTGGTCAAATAACAGAAAATACGAGGACCGGTACTAAACGGGAGGCCGCAAGGGGTGTTGCCGAGCGTCTGGGCCTCACCACGAAGCAGGTCTACGACGCCTTGGAGAGGACTAAATTGGGTTAATGACCAAATTTGGTTCCCCGGCCGTAACACTCAATAATGATGCAGTGGCTAGGGATGACATCCACGTCGTAGTGCTGGCCGCCGGTAAGGGCACCCGGATGAAGTCCCAGGTGCCGAAGGTCCTGCATCGCATCAATGGTTTTTCGCTTATCGAGCGCGTCCTGCAGACCGCCGCGCAGCTGGCGCCGGCCAGCACGACGCTGGTCATCGGACATGGCGCAGAGGAGGTCCGGGCCTCGCTCACGACGCTCAACCGGGCCCTGCAATTCGTCGTGCAAGAAAAGCAGCTCGGCACGGGCCACGCGCTGTTGCAAACGTCCCCGCTGCTGCGCGGCAAGCCCGGGACCCTCGTGCTGCTCTCCGGCGATGTGCCGCTGCTGACGGCGGCGACTCTACAGTCGCTCGTCACGACGCACACCGACTCCGGCGCCGCCGCTACGGTGATCACCGCAAAGGTGAAGCGCCCGTTCGGCTACGGCCGCATCGTCCGCACCAGCGGCCGCATCTCGAAGATTGTCGAAGAGAAAGACGCCTCGCCGGCGCAGCGCACCATCACCGAGATCAACTCTGGCATCTACGCGCTGGACCTTTCGGTGCTGTTCGAGGCCCTCGACCGCATTGGCACCGCCAACAAGCAGGGCGAGTACTACCTCCCGGACTTGATCGCGATTTTTCGGAAACAGAAACGCACCGTCGCCACCTGGACGGTCGAGCGCGCGGAAGAAATTCGCGGCATCAACAGCCGCGCGGAACTTGCAGAGGTCACCGCCATGGTTCGCCAGCAGAAGAACGAAGAGTTGATGGCCGCGGGCGTCACGATTATCGACCCCGCCACCACTTACGTCGACTCCAAAGTCGTCGTCGGCCCCGACACGGTGCTGCACCCGTGCGTGATTCTCGAGGGGTCCACGCGGATCGGCGCGGCGTGCGAAATCCACGCCGGCGCCCGCATCGTCAATTCCACGATTGGCGATCGCGTGCTGGTGCGCAACCACACGGTCATCACCGACTCCACGGTTGAGCCGGGTGCCCAGCTCGGTCCCTTCGCGCACATCCGGCCGGGGTCGAGCGTCGGCGAAGACGCGCACGTCGGCAACTTTGTCGAGCTCAAGAAGACCCGGCTGGGCAAGGGCGCCAAGGCGAACCACCTGGCCTACCTGGGCGATGCGACGATCGGCTCGAAGACGAACGTCGGCGCGGGCACCATTACCTGCAACTATGATGGAGAGAAGAAGCACCAGACCATGATTGGCGACAATGTTTTCGTCGGCAGCAACAGCACGCTGGTGGCGCCGCTGGCGATTGGCGACGGTTCGTATATCGCGGCCGGCTCGGCGATTACCGACGACGTTCAACCCGGTGCGCTCGGCATCGGCCGCGCGCGGCAAGAGAACAAGGACGGCTGGGTCGCAAAGCGAGCCAGTGAGAAGAAAACTTAAAACTGAAACTTGAAACTGAACTCTTAACTGAAACTTTCAACTTTCAACTAACTTCCCCCATGTGCGGCATCATCGGCTACATCGGCTCACAACCCGTCGTCCCCATCATCCTCGATGGGCTGCGCCGGCTTGAATATCGCGGCTACGACTCGGCGGGCATTGCGGTCGTGCACAACGGCAAGGTTGACATTCGCCGGAGCGCGGGCAAGCTGATCAATCTCGAACAGTCGATTCAGAAGACACCGCTCGAAGGCCTGTACGGGCTCGGCCACACGCGGTGGGCGACGCACGGGCGGCCGACGGAAGAAAACGCGCACCCGCATCGCGACGGCAGCGGCCGGATCGTGGTCGTGCACAACGGCATTATCGAGAACTACCTGGAGATCAAGCGCGAGCTGCAGGCCGACGGCCACAAGTTCGAGTCGGAGACCGACACCGAGGTGGTCGCGCACCTGGTCCAGAAAGAGTGTAAAAACGACGGGCTCGAGAACGCCGTGCTGCGCGCGATGGCGCGGGTGCGAGGCCTGTTCGCGCTCGTGCTGCTTTCCGCCGACGATCCGCAAAAGCTCGTCGCGGTGCGCAACGGCCCGCCGATTGTCATTGGCATCGGCGACGGCGAGTACTTCGTGGCGTCCGACGTGCCGGCGGTGCTGAGCCACACTCGCGACGTCGTCTTCATGGACGATCGCGAAATGGCGATCGTCACGCCCAGGGGAGCGGAGTTCCGGACGCTGGACGGCAAGGCGGTGACGCACAAGCCGACGCGGGTGACCTGGGATCCGATTTCGGCGGAGAAGGCCGGCTACAAGCACTTCATGCTCAAGGAGATTTTCGAGCAGCCCCACGCGGTGCGCGACACCGTGCTCGGGCGGGTCTCGCTCGAGTCGGGACAGGTGTTCCTGAACGAGATGACGATCTCCACGGCCGACCTGCGCGCCATCGACAAGGTGACGCTGCTCGCGTGCGGCACCTCGTGGCACGCCGCGCTCGTGGGCAAGTTCATGATCGAGGAGCTGGCGAAGATCGCCGTCGAGGTCGACTACGGATCCGAGTATCGCTACCGCAACCCGATCATCACCTCGAAGACACTGGCGATCGCGATCACGCAGTCCGGCGAAACCGCCGACACGCTGGCGGCCATGCGGGAGGCGAAAGGGAAGGGCGCGCGCAGCCTGGCGATCTGCAACGTCGTGGGCAGCATGGCCACCCGCGAAGCGGAAGGCACGATTTACACCCACGCCGGGCCGGAAATCGGCGTGGCCTCGACCAAGGCTTTTACCACGCAGCTCGTGGCGCTCTACCTGTTTGCGCTTCATCTGGCCGAAGTGCGCGGCACCCTGGATAAGGATGCGCGCTGCTCGTACCTCGAAGCGTTGATGCGGCTGCCGCAGACGCTCGAAGAAACGCTGAAGGCGTCGAAGGAGATCGAAGACATCGCCGCACGGTTCTACAACCGCTCGGACTTTCTCTATCTCGGCCGGGGCATCAATTATCCGATCGCGCTCGAAGGCGCGCTCAAGCTGAAGGAAATCTCCTACATTCACGCCGAGGGGTATCCGGCGGGAGAGATGAAGCACGGCCCGATCGCCTTGATCGACGAGCAGATGCCGGTCGTCGCGCTGGCGACGCACGATCACGTGTTCGAGAAAATGCAGGGCAACATCCAGGAAGCCAAGGCCCGCGGCGGGTCGATCATCGCGATCACCACCAAGGGCGACACCACGCTGGAACAACTGCTCAACAAGGACTCCGACTCGCTGGTTGCAGTTCCTGCCACCTCTCCGCTGTTGATGCCGATCGTGTTGTCGATCCCATTGCAGTTGTTGTCGTACTACATCGCGGTCCGTCGCGGCTGCGACGTCGATCAACCGAGGAATCTGGCGAAGAGCGTTACGGTAGAATAGGGATCTGGATTTACTCTCCTCCCTGAACCCTGCTCAGCAAGAAGCAGTACTCCACGCCAAGGGCCCGCTCCTCATTCTCGCAGGAGCGGGGTCGGGGAAGACGCGCGTGATCGCGCATCGCATTGCGCATCTTGTTTCGGAAGAGATCGCGCACGCCGACGAGGTCATGGCGGTGACCTTCACCAACAAGGCCGCGCAGGAAATGCGCGAGCGGGTTGAGAAGCTGCTCGATACCGATTGCCGCAGGATGTGGGTGTCGACGTTCCATGCGCTGTGCGCGCGCCTGCTGCGCCGAGAGGCGCCCAGCATCGGCCTCAGCCGCGACTTCACCATCTACGACTCCGCCGATCAGCAGGCCGTCATCAAGCAACTGCTGCGCGAACTGCATCTCGATGATTCCACCTATCAGCCGCGCATGGTCCTCAGTCGAATCAGCCATGCCAAGAACCGCATGGAAGGGCCGGCGAGCTTTACGACCGACTCGTGGAATCCGAAAGACCGCGAGATCGGCAAGCTGTACGAGGGCTACCAGAAGGCGCTGAAAGACGCGAGCGCGCTCAACTTCGACGACCTGCTGCTCAAGACCGTCGAGTTATTCGACCAGGCTCCGCATGTTCGTCAGCGCTACGCGGAACGCTTCAAGTTCGTGATGGTGGATGAATACCAGGACACCAACCGGCCGCAGTACCTGCTGATCAAACAGCTGGCCGGCGACCATCGCAACCTGGCGGTGGTCGGCGACCCCGATCAGTCGATCTACAAGTGGCGCGGCGCCGACCTGCGCAACATCCTCGACTTCGAAACCGATTTTCCAGAGGCGGTCATCGTCCGGCTGGAGCAGAACTACCGTTCGACCGAGGTGATCCTCAAGGCGGCGTCCACCGTCATTGCCAACAACCAGAACCGCAAGCACAAGACGCTGTGGACGGATCAGAAGGGCGGCGCGAAGATCAAGTACTTCCGCGCCTCCGACGAGCTCGAAGAGGCCGACTACATCACGAAGGTGGCGGCGGCGACGATTGAAGAAGACGTCACCGCTCTCACCGCGGTGCTGTATCGCACCAACGCCCAGTCGCGCGCGGTGGAAGACTCGCTGCGGGCCGCCGGCATCGCCTACGTCGTGCTGGGCGGCGTCGGGTTCTACGAGCGCCGTGAAATCAAGGACGCGCTGTCGTACTTGAAGCTGATTCTGAACCCGCACGACGACATCGCGCTCAGGCGCGTCATCAACGTGCCGGCGCGCGGCATCGGCAAGGGCGTGATGGATGCGCTCGAAGCGGTGGATGTGTCGAACATCGATCTGACCGGTGGGGACAACCCTTTAGGTTTGTCCGGCGGGGCGATGCCGCTGTTCGCCGGCCTGCATCCCGAGATCACCTCGAATTCGCTGTGGACCAAGCTCGTGGTGGCCGTCGACGAGCGCCGCCTGACTTCGCGGCAAGGCGCGTCGCTGGCCGCGTTCCGGGACATGATCGTGGCCCTGGCCGACGCCGGCCGGCGCGAATCGGTGTCGATCCTGCTTGGCAAGGTGCTCGATCAGTCCGGCTACCTCCGCGACCTGCGCGAGGATCGCAGCGAAGAATCGGAGGGCCGCATCGAGAACCTGATGGAGCTCGTGTCGGCGGCCCGCGAGTACGAGTCGCGCGAAGACGAGCCGTCACTGGGCGGCTTTGTCGATCGGCTGTCGCTGCTGTCTGACGTCGACAAGGAGCAGGGCAAGCGCGAGGCCCGCGTCATGATGATGACGCTGCACTCGGCCAAGGGCCTCGAGTTTCCGACGGTGGTTCTCGCCGGTCTCGAAGAGGGCTTGTTCCCGCATTCCCGCTCGCGAGACGACGAAGCGGAGCTGGAAGAAGAGCGCCGACTGCTGTATGTCGGCATCACGCGTGCGCGCAAGCGTTTGGTGCTCACGAGCGCCGCTCGCCGCCGGGTCTTTGGCGAGTATCAATCGACCCAGCCGTCGCGCTTTATCGAGGAGATTCCTGTCGACCTGGTCGAGGAGGAGTTGTCCCACCTTCGCCCAGGCTACGGTGGGCAGGCCGGCTATGGGTCTGGGTCCGGCGTCCGCGGCGGGAGCAACGGCAACAGTTGGGAGTATCGGGCCAATCCGTATGGCCGGCGTCCGAGCGGCGATTACCGGGCGGGACGCCAGGGCCGCGACGGTGATAAGGCGCCGACGCAGAACTTTGCATATGAGGAAGAGGATCAAACGCCCGGCTTGCGTCCAGGCGCGCGCGTCAAGCACGCGCAGTTCGGTCCGGGAACCGTCGTGAGCGTCGAGGACTTGGAGGACGACCAGAAACTCGTGGTTCGCTTCGTGTCTGTCGGCACCAAAACCCTGAGGGCGCGCTACGCGAAGCTCGAGAGGGTGTAGAGCGGACCTGTAGGTCCGCTGTTTTCGCTAGAACGCGCGTAATTCGTCATCGCGGAGGTCCGCGCTACACCGTCGCTACAGGCCGGAGATTTTCGTAAAAATCGGCCGGCCTTCGCGCGTCATGCCGCCGGTGTTGCTGGCGACGCGCTCGATTGTGACCGTCAGCGTCTAGTAGGATGTCGCACCGTCCGGC